>LFCU01000091.1 GCA_001044195.1 Candidatus Achromatium palustre | reverse complement strand
TCGGCTAATTTTTTAGGGCTATTAATGGTTTGGCTAATATGGGTACAGAAGTCTTTGAGCAAATTTGTAAAGGTGTTGAAATTTTCTGGTAATGGTTTGATCCCTTTATCGGTAATTTCAGCAATGGCTATTTTGGTAATAAACTCGCCATCTCGATATAGGTGAAAATTGATGTAGTCGGTAAAAATAAGATTGCTTAGTGAAGCTTTGTAGCGGTCAAACTGTTCTTTGTTGCCAGTTTTTTTAGTACCAGCAAGATCTTTATCGCCAATGTTTTTGGCTTCCATAAAACCAATTGGAATATTGTTTTGCGTCAAAATATAATCCGGTGCCCCGCAACTTTGTCGTTTCGGTTCATTGGTCGCCTGGATAGTTGGTACTAAACTTTCTATAAGCTGTTGCAAATCACCACGGAAAGTATGCTCAGTGGCATTGCCTAATCTATATCTTTGATTTAAACTATCAATATATTGGTCTATGTGCATCTTAAATAAATCCATGTAGGTTGGGTTGCCGATGAGCCAGGTATGGTACGCATTGCGCACCCTTCCTTGCTTAGTCCAATACGAAATTACGCAGAAAAATTAAATAATCGAGCTTAACATGCTTTCGGATCTACACAAAAGATTATCAGAACCCTGTTCTTTAAAAAAAATTATTAAATCTAGTTACGAATTAAATCAACTATTAGATAAACATAATCAATTAAATTTTTTAACTAATCATATTAAAACCTTATTACCCACAGAACTTGCGCCATATCTTATACAGGCTGTTTTGAAGGGAGAGCAGTTAGTACTAACTACTAATGCTTCAGCGTGGGCGCATCGTCTGCGATTTATCGCACCTAGTTTACTCAATGAAATTTCTCATGTTAAGACTATTTCTCATGTTAAGACTATTAAAGTTACGATCTTGCCATCTGAGCCTGCCAAAAAAGAAATAGCAACTCCAAATACAAACCTTAAGTTAGTACGCACTATTTCAGTACAAAATGCTAAAGAACTACGAAATGTAGCGACTAAAATTACAGATCCAGAAATTAAAGCTGCATTATTAAAATTTGTTGATCATGCGCATTAGCATTATCCATAAATAATTTATGGTATTCATCTTAATTTAAACTTGCTATATTTAAAGATAATAGGGATAGGCTGAACGATCGCTGCTGTCTGTAATAGAGAGGAGAGGAAAGTCCGGACTCCATAGGGCGTGGTGCCAGGTAACACCTGGGGAGTGAAAACTTACGGATAGTGCCACAGAAAATATACCGCCATTCTATAAGTATCTAGTATGGTAAGGGTGAAATGGTGCGGTAAAAGCGCACCGCATCAATGGTAACATTGATGGCAGGGTAAACCCCACCAGGAGCAAGACCAAATAAGAGAATAACCGTGTTGCCCGCACGATTCTCGGGTAGGTCGCTTGAGTGCTATGGTGACGTAGTGCCTAGATGAATGATCGTTGTGATTTGTTGTATAAATCATACAGAACCCGGCTTATAGGCCCATTCCCTATCTTATAACTGTGTCACAAAAAAATTTTAAAACCTCATCTTTTAGATGAGGTTTTTTTGTTATTAGTATGAATGTATTTAGTTTTTTCTTATATACTACAATACTTTAGGAATATTTTGTAACTAGCTGATGCTAATAGATATTCATTGAAAAAAATACTTGACTAGGTTATATTTTGGAGCTATTATAGAGATTATAGATACAAGTAGCAAAAAAATTACACGATAAAATATTGAGATATTAGACTCAACTATTAATATCTTAAATGGTTCTACTCCATTTACTGAGCCTAATAAAGCTACTGAAGTAGTTCAATTAAATATAACTATATTACTGAAAATAATACATTTACTAAAAAAATTGAGCCAACTTCAGTAACTTCTTAATAACGTATGGCATGAGGTATTGAGGAAGTTATAGAATGCGCCTAAGGCACAAAGCGCATCAATTAAGTTAGGTTTTGATTCTTATGGATGAAGATGCGCTTCGTGCTGTATGGTGGGTAGAGCCAAAAACTTACCCTGCGTTGATCTTTTTTGAAACTGATATGCATGCAGCAAGAATGTGTACCATAAAGTTTACCTTATGTTATTGAGATGTTATCAAAGTTACAACATACTGACCCAACTACTACTGAATCTCATGTACCTGTGATGGTACATGAAATAATACAACACTTGAACCTAAAAAATGATGGCTACTATATAGATGCGACATTCGGGCGCGGTGGCCATACTAAAGCTATTTTGCAGCATCTTGGTACAGATGGGCGAGTGCTTGCTTTAGATCGAGATCCTGATGCTATAGCAGCAGGCTACAAATTAGCCCAAACCGATCTGAGATTTAATCTTATTCATGCCGAATTTTCACAACTTCAAACAGTAGTCAAACAATACAATTGGATGGGAAAGATTAAGGGAATAATATTTGATCTAGGAGTCTCATCGCCACAGCTTGATACCTCCAAACGAGGATTTAGTTTTATACAGGATGGTCCGCTAGATATGCGCATGAATCCCCAAAACACAACTATTACAGCAGCCTCGTGGTTGGCACAGGCATCCTCTCAGGAAATTACTCAAGTTTTACGTCAGTTTGGAGAAGAACGCTATGCCAAACGTATTGCCCAAGCGATTGTAAATATTAGGCACCAGCAACCTATACAAACTACTGGCCAGCTAGCATCTATTATCAAGGCTGCTAATCCAGCATGGGAATGGGATAAACATCCCGCAACTCGCAGCTTCCAAGCTATTCGAATTCATATTAATCAAGAGCTTGAAGAATTAAAGTTAGGTTTAGAAGCTGCGCTGGATATCTTATCTATAGGAGGAAGGTTACTGGTTTTGAGTTTCCATTCTTTAGAGGATCGTATTGTAAAACGGTTTTTTCGTAACAAGACTCGAGGCGATAATCTGCCACGTAATATTCCTATTCAAGCTGCTGCGCCACAGTTACAACTACCAGTTTCTTTATTGCGTCCTAGTATGACTGAGATCAAAATGAATCCTAGATCCAGAAGTGCCATTTTACGAGTAGCGGAGAAAAATTTATGAAACGTGTAACACTGTGGTTGACAGTATTTTTAGCATTTGCAGTTATGGTATCTGGTGTAGGAGTTTCTTATGTTAAATATTTAACTCGAAAACAATTTGCCAAGTTGCAAACTATCAAGACTGAATGTGATCAGGCCGAGACTAGATGGATGCGGTTGCAGTTAGAGGAAAGTACTTTGACTGGCTATGCCTTAGTGGAGTCTCGTGCTCGTAATGAATTGGGATTGTATTTGCCACCAATTAATGAAATTAAAATTTTGAAATAACGATTATGGGTAACTTATCAATAGGATTAATGGCGGGATACGCTAAAGCTTTTTCCACCCTACACAGGATACTAGCAGTATGAATATTATAAAAAATATTAAAAATTTCAAAAATAGAGACAACCCTAAAAACCAAATATTAGCACCAAATTATGACCAACGCCGTAAAATGTTGCTTGGAATATTAGGATTTGGATTCCTGATGCTGTTATGGAGTGCTGCAAATCGCCAAATCTTTCAAAAAGATTATCTACAAGTCCAAGGCAAACGCCGCTACTTACGGGAACTATCTATCCCAGCACATCGTGGCGAAATTACAGATCGTCATAGCGAACCATTAGCAATTAGCTCACCTATGGTCTCAGTATGGGTAGATCCAAGACATTTACCTACTGATCCCAAATTTTTAAGTAAATTAGCCCACATTATCCAACTACCATTGGCAACATTACAAAATAAACTTGCCAAAAATAGCAAACGTGGCTTTGTATATCTAAAACGCCAACTATCTCCAGAGATTGGCAAAAAAGTATTAGCCTTTGTTGATCGCTATCGCCTTGGATCTATAGGCATACAACGCGAATATCGACGCTATTATCCAAGCGGTGAGATAGTTTCCCATGTCGTTGGTATCACAGATGCTGCTGATCGTGGCCAAGAAGGTATAGAGCGTTCTCAAGATGCACATCTAGCAGGACGACCTGGCTTACGTAAAGTTATCCAAGATGGACGGCGGCGTGTCGTAGAAGAAGTCGAACTAGTACAAGCCGCCGCTCCCGGCCAACCGCTTATGTTGAGTATAGACCGTAGGTTACAATTTTTAACCTATTTAGAACTCAAACGTGCCGTACAGATAAACAATGCTAAAGCTGGTACCGCAGTAGTCTTAGATGCACAGACCAATGAAATATTAGCTATGGTCAATCAACCTTCATTCAATCCTAATGACCGTTCCAAACTCATCCCATCCAATATGCGAAACCGTGCGGTTATTGACCTCTTTGAACCAGGTTCTACGATAAAACCCTTGCTTGTAGCAGCATCAATAGATGCAGGCAAATCCAACCCACATACTCCAATAGATACTACCCCTGGCTATATACGGGTAGGACGCTATACCGTTCGAGATATCCATAGTTATGGTTTACTTACAGTTACCTCAATATTGACCAAATCTAGCAATATAGGCGTAACTAAGTTAGCTCTTGCTTTAGCTCCAGAATATATGTGGCGCATGTATGCAAATTTAGGATTTGGACAGCGTACCACATTACACTTTCCTGGAGAGGTATCAGGCTATTTACCACACTTTTCTGGCTGGTCTGCATTTGAACAAGCCACTCATTCTTTTGGATATGGACTTTCAATGACGGCTTTGCAATTAGCAGCGGCATATTCTGTAATCGCGGCAGATGGTATTAAACGTCCCGTCTCACTCCTTAAACTTACGACTCTACCAGCCGGAGTAAGGGTTCTTAAAACACGTACCGCTAAAGCAGTACGCTATATGATGGAAACGGTAATTTCTAAAAAGGGTACTGCGAAACGGGCTGCTGTAGAAGGCTATAGAGCAGCAGGCAAGACAGGTACAGTCAGAAAAGCCGTTGCAGGAGGCTATGCCAGTCGTCGCCATCTCTCAGTATTTGCGGGAATGATTCCAGTAGAACGACCGCGTTTAGTAATGGTCATTATGATAGATGAACCACGGGGTAAAGCCTATTATGGAGGGTTAGTGGCAGCACCAGTATTTGCTAAAGTTATGGCTGGTGCAATGCGAATACTTAATGTACCTCCCAATGAATATCCATCCAAGATACAGCCTAGTAAAACCAGAACTAGATTCGCTAATAATGGGAGAAGATTTTGATGTATCAAGCGCAGTCTATTGAATGTATTGAACACAGCGATAGCGATAACTATAACTATAGCTATAGTTTAAAGGCTCTATTACAGGGTATTATGGATATCGCACCTGTTCAAGATAGATATTGCACTAATTTAACTGTGGATAGTCGTGATGTTATCTCAGGGGGGGTGTTTTGTGCTTTGCAGGGTCATTCTAAGCATGGTTTGGAGTTTGCGAAACAGGCTCAAGCTCAGGGGGCTGTTGCCATTTTGGCCGAAATAAGTTCTGATGAGGCGCAATATTATCGTTATTATAAGGAAGAGTTAATAGCTCGTCTGGATATCCCAGTACTAGAGATTGTTGATTTAAAAAGACATCTTAATAAAATAGCTGGACGGTTTTATGGTAATCCTAGTGACGATTTGGAATTGCTTGGGGTGACTGGTACTAATGGTAAAACGAGTGTTTGTCAGTTTGTATCGCAGTCGTTGAATGCCATTTCTGATGACAATGGTAATTTTAGTGCCAATACTATTAGTTCTAATATACCTAATAGTTCTAATATACCTAATAGGTCCAACACAAGCTGTGGCGTAATTGGAACATTAGGATACGGTTTTCCAGACCAACTAACTAAAACAGGCTGGACTACACCAAATGCCATCCACATCCAAAGCATTCTAGCAGAACTAAAAACCAAAGGTGCTACAACTGTAGCTATGGAAGTCTCATCACACGCCTTAGATCAGGGACGTGTAACTGGCTTACCTATCACTACAGCCATACTTACCAATATCACCCGTGATCACATAGACTATCATCGCAACTTAGGAGCCTATGCCAGAACTAAACAACAACTGTTTAAGATGCAGGGATTACAATATGCCATCCTAAACGCCCAAGATCCATTTGGGCTAAGTACTTTAGCTATTTTAGATAAAACCGTACAACCAGTACTATATAGCCTAGACCCAAGCTTTGTCTCTCCACGTTTGCCCCAACGCCAAACTATACAATGGCTAAAATTAGCCTTTTTAGAATATCACCCCAAAGGGATGCGACTATGGATTAATAGTAGCTGGGGCGAAGGCAACTTTTCAGTACCCATATTAGGGCGTTTTAATGCGGCTAATCTCTTAGCAACGTTAGCTGTTTTGCTCATTAAAGGCTATAGTTTAGAGACATCCTTACAGTGTATGGAAAAAATACAAGGCGTACCAGGACGTTTAGAGTGCTTTAGTAAACCCTCACAACCTTTAGTTATCGTCGATTATGCGCATACGCCAGATGCCCTCAAACAAGTTTTAGAAGTATTGCAAGCTCACCAACCGCAACGCATCATAACCGTGTTTGGTTGTGGTGGCGAGCGGGATCGTGGTAAGCGCTCACAAATGGGTACAATAGCCGAAAATATGAGCGATCAAATCATTCTGACAGATGATAATCCAAGAAGTGAAAGTGGTAAAGGTATTATACAGGATATTTTATCTGGTATGGAGAAGCCAAATAAGGTTTATATAGAACAGCAGCGAGGACGTGCTATTCGTCAGGCTATTAAATTGGCAGCTAAAGGAGACATTGTATTAATTGCTGGCAAAGGTCATGAAACAACACAACGCATAGGTGATTTAGAATATCCATTTAGTGACCGAGCTGAAGTAGCTAAAATTTTAAGTGAAAACTCAATGTAGGGTGCGCATTGTGCACCATTTTAAAAAAATTGTGTGGAAATGTTTAAATTTAGAAAGCATGAGCGTCTGGAATGCGTTCCCACAGTAGCGTGGGAACGATAAAACGACCGTAGGTTGGGTTGACGACCTCATCGTCAACCCAAAATTTTAAGACGCATTATGCTATTTTATGGTGCGCAATGCGCACCCTAAAATCTTGGTAATTAAAAAGCGGCTTAAGCCGCTACACAAGGTGCTTAAGGCAGAGCCTCGGCACCAAAAACACTATTAGAAAACACTATGAACATACCCAATTTAACACTATCTCAAACAACACAATGGATTTCTGGGCACTTACATGGTGCTGATGCTATTATAAAAAGTGTCGAGACCGATAGCCGCTGTCTCAATGCTGGAGCTTTATTTGTAGCACTACAAGGCCCCAACTTTGATGGCCATGATTTTGTATCTAAAGCCGCCGCTGCAGGAGCCGTTGGAGCTATAACTAATAGAGTTTTAGAAGCTACAATCCCACAAATTATAGTAAATGACACACAAAAAGCCCTAGAAAAATTAGCGACCGCTTGGCGTACGCAACTTCCAGGCCGAGTAATTAGCATAACTGGCAGCAATGGCAAGACTACCACTAAAGAACTAATAGCCTCAGTACTGCGTCATGCTGGCACAGTTGCAGCAACCCAAGGCAATCTCAATAACTCGATAGGCGTACCATTGACTCTATTAAGAGCCAAAGATCAGGATTTTCTAGTTGTGGAAATGGGAGCCAATCATCCTGGAGAAATTGCTACCCTTAGCGCAATAGCACAACCTGATGTAGCTATGATTACTAATGCTGGACGAGCCCATTTAGAAGGCTTTGGTAGTGTCGAGGGAGTTGCCAAAGCTAAAGGCGAAATCTTAAGTGGCTTAGGCCCAGATGGGGTATGCGTCCTGAATGCGGATGATAAATGGTTGCCTTTATGGCAAGAGCTTGCTGGAACCCGTAAGGTTCTAACGTTTGGCCGCTCTTCTAAAGCGGATATTACGGTAGACACTATAGAAACACCATTACGTCTATCTATAACTGGGTTTCACAGTCGAGTCCAACTGCGTACTCCTAGAGGTCTTTTAAATTTAGATCTAGCACTGGCTGGTGATCATAATCTATTAAATGCCTTGGCAACAGTTGCTGTGGCTGAAGCTTTAGAGTTGCAACCTGAGGCAATCCAAGCAGGCTTATGGGAAACTCGTCCTGTATCTGGCAGACTACAGCCTTTGCAAAGTCAAAATGGAGCTTGGCTAATTGATGATAGCTATAATGCCAATCCAGACTCAGTAAAAGCGGCTTTAGAAGTGCTACGTACCCTACCAGGGCAACATTGGTTGGCATTAGGAGATTTAGCGGAACTTGGACCGCAGGCCATAAATTTACATCGAGAATTAGGCAAGGAAGCTAAAAATGCTGGTTTAGATCATCTCTGGGCTGTGGGACCATTGAGTGCTGAGACTGTGGCAAGTTTTGGAGCTGGAGGACGTTGGTTTCCAGATCGTGAGGCGTTAAGTGCGGCTTTAAAATCTACAGTAGGCCCTCAAGATATTGTCTTGATTAAAGGTTCGCGTAGTTCTGGTATGGAGCATGTAGTCCAGGCTTTATAATGAAGCACATGCGTAGGTTGAGTTGCTGGTCTCATCGTCACCCCAACCTACGATGCTAATAGAGTAAGATATCCAATGAACAATTTACTCGAATTGGAAGATTTTAAAGATGATAAGCAAAAGATGGGATCATTAAACCATAGTTTTGTGCAAGGACAAATTACAGGATTGTTATTTGCAGATAAACGTTTTCGGGTAATGCCAGAGCTTACAATTGATGTAGGTACACTTGATTTAAGCCAATTTGGACTGAAGGCTAGAAAAGAATTGATGCCAGACCTTTGCCTCTATCCTAAAAATCTATCAAAAAAGAAAGGTCGAGACTTACTCAAAGTATCAGAAATGCCTTTAATGGCGATTGAGGTTATTTCACCCACACAAGGTAGTAATGAAATTATAGCCAAATTTGAAGCTTGCTTCACATTAGGCGTTAAATCATGTTGGTTGGTTGATCCTTCTTTAGATGTGGTGCATGTGTATTCACAAATTGATAAACATAAAACCTTTGATATGGAAGACAATGAAGTCATTGATAAAGTTATGGATATTAGCTTACTTATGAAAGAAATATTTGAATAATAGAAATTACATTATTTGAGAATAATTTATGGCGATCCTATTGACCTACAAAAATATTATCCTGTTGGTGGCTATTGGTATTTAGACAGTCCAGATAAGATCAATCGTCATCGTCCTTTGCCAAAACGCATTGGACCTAATAGCGAATTATAGCTGCTTAAAGGTGTTCCCAGTCCAAATTATTGAGGAAATTGATAAAAATGATCAAAAGCAAATTCTCTGATTGGACTCGAGCTGACCTAGAAGATACCTTTGCTCTTAACCAAGTTTGGGACCATGCTGTTTTACAGCAATGGCTTGATCAAGCTAATACCAGCGTCATAGAAACTATGGAACAACAATGGGTTAACAATTTACATCAAACCCTTATAGTACATGTAGATGATTGGAATGAACTTGAACTAAGCGAATATTTTCTAGGTCCAATCCTAACCCTAGTCAATTTTAATACCCAAGACTTTAGTATATTTGCTGATCGTGAATTAACTGGTATTATAGGTGATTACGAACTAACAGGAAAACCAGATGCAATGGTAGCCAAAGGTCTGCGTCGTCCTAAAACTCCATATTTTTGTTTTCATGAATATAAAAGAGAAAATGAACCTAAGGGAGAGCCAGTATCTCAAGTACTCGTAGCCATGTTAGTAGCCCAAGAATTGAATGGACATACAATGCCAATTTATGGACTATATGTAGCTGGCAAACTATGGCATTTTCTAATTTTACAAGGTAAAGAATATTGCCTGAGTAATGCCTATGTAGCTACCAGAAATGAGCATTTAAATGATATAGTAAAAATCCTCAAGGCATTGAAACAAATCATTAGTGAAATGGTTACATAATTAAATAAGCAAGTAGGGTGCGCACCCTACGATTAATTTAATATTATTCGATTAAGACCAGGATATTATATAAAGTTTCCTTAAAATATAATATATTATGTATGATCTTGGCACTAGTTCAGTCTAATTCATCGTCTAAAATGAATAGTGAAATAGAATTATTACACAAAGAGATTGCAAAGTTAAAACAGAAAATTCATTTTCTGGAAAACAGAAGCGACGCTCCAAAAATTCCAACGTACCAATACAGTAAAATACGTGATCGTGACTTACAAAAACTGTTTGAGATTGAACAAAATTTAGATCACAGTCGCTTTGATAGCTGGTTTAGGAACCCAATTGAATTAGATCAATCTATTAAAATATTTTTGACTGAATTGCTTGATGATAATAAACTATTGATTGAACGCTATAATGAAGAAGATCTAAAAGCCAATTTTCTCATCCCACTACTAAATAAAATACGCTTTAAATCCTATGAAAAGAAGCTACGCGATTTTTATGAAGTACCTATGACTTACACTACCAGTACATTTGAGTTCAATGGCAATGTTGATTTTATGGTAGCTGAAGGCTTAGTCGAAAATAAAAAACCCTATTTCTTTATTCAGGAATTTAAACGCAGTGAAGAATACGGCAATCCACGTCCTCAGCTTTTAGCTGAACTAATCAGTGCCCTGGAACTTAATGATTGGACAACGATTAAAGGTGCGTATATTATTGGCGGTAGTTGGCATTTTGTGATCCTTGAAAAATTAGCAGATGAACATTATCAATATTTTATTTCGCCCAATTTTGATTCAACTAAACTCGATGATCTCATCTCAATTTACCAACATCTCTTAGCTGTAAAACACGAAATATTTTTGATGCTAAAAAAATCACAACACTGATAAACAACAGTGTGTTTTATGTCATGGTGATGATGCCTTGGGTAAAAAGCATCAGAACAGGGCAGGTTACATGTTTCCACCTCTGGCTGGTATAGAACAAGGATATTCATAATGCATAGTGACATTGAACTAAAATTATTACAAGAGATAGAAGAATTAAAAGCTAAAGTTCAGCAATCAGAAAATAAAGATCAAGATACAATCCCTACTTATCAATATAGTGAAATCAAAGATGCTGAGTTGAAAAAATTATTTACCATTACCCCGAATCTAGATAAACAAATTTTTCAACCATGGTTTGATAATCGAATTTCAGTAGATGATTCAGTAGAAGCATTTTTAATCGATCTAATTACTCAACATGAATCATTGGTTGAGCGTTATTATGAAGAGGATTTAAAAGCCTATTATATCATTCCCCTGCTGAATAAAATAAATTTTTTTAATAGAGATAAACAAATACGTGGTTTTTATGAGTTACCTATGAGCTATGCCACAAATCAATTTATCTTAAATGGTACCGCAGATTTTGTGGTCAGTGCTGGATTAGTAGAAAGCACGAAAACCTATTTCTTTATTCAAGAATTTAAAAGACATGAAGAATATAGTAATCCAAGACCACAATTATTAGCAGAGCTAATAAGTGCCGTTGAATTAAATAACTGGCGGTTTATCAAAGGTGCTTATATTGTTGGTGGCAATTGGCATTTTGCAATTCTAGAACGATTAGAACTACATAAATACCAATATTTTATTTCCCAACAATTTGATGCAACCAAACTAGAAGACTTAAAATCTATTTATAAAAACCTACTATTTGTCAAGAATGAAATACTAGCTATGGTAGGGTAAACTTAATACTCGACTATCCAGTTTTTTTGACTTGACAAATTCAAGGATTAGCTTCGTATGATAGATGTAGGGCGGGAGAGCGAAGCGATCCCGCCTTTTTTGAAAATGTTACAGTTTTTTTACATTACTATTTTGTTTACCCCATTTAGGGAATGATTTCAAAGTAGGTAACTTCTCAATATTGCTTGGTAAAATTTATGGTGCGCAATGCGCACCCTACGATTTCAGCACCTAATGCCATAAATTGTTGAGAAATTACCAAAGTAGTAAATTTATATAAAAGGCGGGATCGCTTCGCTCTCCCGCCCTACAAATTTGTCAAATCAAAAAACTGGATAATCGAGTTAAACATATTCTATATAAAATGCTTACCAACATAAACCCGTTACGCTTTTTGTTTGTTCTTGTTTTGTGGTCTACGTGGGCAAACGACGATATGGTTGTTTGCCCACCCTACGGACTGATGAGTATTTTTATGCCGGTCTCCAAGCGATAATAGAACAAGGATATTCATAATGCCTAGTGACATTGAACTACAATTATTACAAGAGATAGAAAAGTTAAAAGCTAAAGTTCAGCAATTAGAAAATAAAGATCAAGATACAATCCCTATTTATCAATATAGTAAAATAAGAGATGTTGAATTAAAAAAATTATTTACTATTAACAAAAATTTAAATAAGAAAATTTTTGAACAATGGTTTGATAATAAAATTGAAATAGATGATTTAACAGAAAGATTTTTAACTAATTTGCTTGAAGATAATAAAGATTTAATTGACAGTTATAGCGAAGAAGATTTAAAGATTAAGTTTATTGCTCCCATCTTAAATAAAATCCACTTTCAAGATTATGGCAAAAATATTCGGGATTTTTATGAATTATCGCTCAGTTATAAAACCAACCAATTTATTTTGAATGGTACTTGTGATTTTGTTGTATCCGAAGGGTTAATTGAAAGCAAAAAACCGTATTTTTTTATTCAAGAATTTAAAAGACATGAAGAATATAGTAATCCAAGACCACAATTATTAGCAGAGCTAATAAGTGCCGTTGAATTAAATAACTGGCGGTTTATCAAAGGTGCTTATATTGTTGGCGGCAATTGGCATTTTGCAATTCTAGAACGATTAGAACTACATAAATACCAATATTTTATTTCCCAACAATTTGATGCAACCAAAATAGAAGACTTAAAGTCTATTTATAAAAACCTACTATTTGTCAAGAATGAAATACTAACTATGGTAGGATAAACTTACTAAATAGAATAAATTCACAAGAAACAATCATGCTACTATTACTTACAAACTGGTTGGCTAGCTTTGATACTAGCTTCACTGTTTTTCAATACCTAACTCTACGCGCTATCTTAAGCGTATTAACCTCCCTTGGTATTTCAGTATTACTAGGCCCGGCCATGATACGACACCTGAGTACATATCGTATTGGCCAAATGGTACGGGATGACGGCCCGCAGACCCATCTTAGCAAAGCTGGAACTCCTACTATGGGCGGCATCTTAATCTTAGTAGCTCTGACCATAACTACTATTCTATGGTCCAAATTAACCAACCCGTATGTCTGGACTATTCTAATAGTGACATTAATTTTTGGCATTATTGGTTGGGCTGATGACTATCAGAAATTAGTACGTAAAAACTCTAAAGGTTTAAGTGCGAAACAAAAATATTTCTGGCAAACTGTGGTTGGCATTGGTGGTGCCATAGCGTTATTTTACATTGGCACCACCCCAACCAATACTAATTTGCTGATTCCATATTTTAAAGAAGTCACTATTCCTTTAGGATTTGGCATTATCATACTTAACTATCTAGTAATAGTTGGCTCTAGTAACGCAGTAAACCTAACAGATGGATTGGATGGTTTGGCGATTATGCCAACTGTTTTAGTCGCCTTTGCTCTCAGTATCTTTGCTTATTTAGGCGGACATGTTACGTTTGCTAATTATCTCAAGATTCCTTTTCAACCTGGTGTTGGAGAATTAGTAATCTTCTGTAGTGCTCTAGTAGGTTCAGGGCTTGGATTTTTGTGGTTTAATACTTATCCCGCATTAGTCTTTATGGGAGATGTTGGAGCACTTGCTCTAGGAGCTGCTCTTGGAGCAATAGCTGTGGCGGTACGCCAAGAAATTGTATTATTTATCATGGGCGGAGTTTTTGTAGCAGAAACATTATCGGTAATGCTGCAAGTAGCTTCGTTTAAATTTACTGGAAAACGTATCTTTAGGATGGCACCATTGCATCATCATTTTGAATTGGAAGGCTGGCCTGAACCGCGAGTAATTGTAAGGTTTTGGATTGTAACCGTAATCTTAGTTTTAATTGGATTGGCGAGTCTTAAGATTCGTTAAAAGTATATTAGTTTTTTAACCATTATATTAAACATTATCCGAAACCCTCTATCAATCCAGTAACGATAAAGTAAAAATTGCGGTTTTGGATAATGTCTATTACACGTGATCGTTCCCACGCAGAGTGTGGGAACGATACTTAAAAAACTATGGCTCAAAAACAATGCTAACGTTTCCTAAAACTCTAATCGTTGGATTAGGTAAAACTGGGTTATCTTGTGTAAGATTTTTAAGCAAGCAAGGAATGCCAATCGTTGTTGCAGATACTAGGACATCCCCCCCTGGATTAGCAGAATTACAGGCCGAATATCCTGAAGTTACCTTGGCTTTAGGCAGTTTCCAACCTGAAATATTGAAAGATGTAGAACGCATTATCGTAAGTCCTGGAGTTGCTACTTCGGAACCAATGATTCAAACCGCTATAGAACGTGGAATACCAGTCATTGGCGATATAGAATTATTTGCCCAAGAACTTAACAAACAACCCATTCCGACAATTGCCGTCACTGGCTCCAACGGCAAAAGCACTGTCGTTAGCTTATTAGGAGCTATGGCCCAAATCGCAGGTTGGCAAGCTGGCGTAGGTGGCAACATCGGCACCCCAGCGTTAGAATTATTAAAACCAGAATATCAATTGTGTATCTTAGAACTTTCTAGTTTTCAACTAGAAACCACCTATAGTCTAAAACCTACAGCCGCTGTAGTACTTAATATCAGTCCCGACCACATGGATCGATACCTCAACCTCCAAGCATACTCCCAAACAAAAGCCCGGATTTATAATAATACTAAAATTGCCATATATAATAGAGATGATCCCCTGGTAAACGCTATGGCTACAGGTGCTGGCACCAACGCTGCAACTGGTTTTCAAGAACCAACAACCCAAATTGGATTTACCCTCAATATCCCCCAGAATCACGATTATGGCATTATGCAACATCAAGGCGAACCTTGGTTAGTACAAGGTTTGCAAAGACTATTACCTATAGCCAAATTAAAACTACCAGGACAGCATAATGTTGCTAATGCCTTAGTAGCACTAGCCTTAGGGTATGCAGTTAATATGCCTTTAGAGGCCATGCTAACAGCATTACAGAACTATACAGGCTTGCCACACCGTACCCAATTAGTAAATACACGAAATGGAGTACGTTGGTATAATGATTCCAAAGGTACCAATCCAGGGGCTACCATAGCAGCCTTGCAAGGATTACATCCTAAGCAAGATACTGCAAAAGCCGTATTGATTGCTGGTGGGGAGAGTAAAAATGCTGATTTTACCGAACTAGCCTCTGTCGTAGCTTACACATGTCGTGCTGTAATCCTTTTTGGACGTGATGCCTCTATTATAGAAGCCGCACTTAAAGATACTGCTGAATTGATCAGAGCATCAGATCTTGCTCAAGCCGTACAAAATGCAGCGCACGTAGCTAAAGCTGGTGATCATGTCCTATTTTCTCCAGCCTGCGCTAGTTTTGATATGTTTAAAAACTATGAACAACGTGGTGAAGTTTTTATGCAATACGTACATGATTTGGACTAACTATGAATACCACAATGGAAGAACTTAATACATTGCCAAATTTATCAACAAGATCACGTCTCTCAATGCGACGACTACGCTTACCAGCAATTGATTATACATTTCTGATCGTTGCCCTAGCTCTATTAGGTTTCGGCTTAGTAATGGTAGCATCCGCATCCTTGCCTACCGCAGATCGCCAATTTGGTTTTGCCTTTCACTATGTAATACGCCATACTATAGCCATGATATTAGGTATAGGATTGGGCTTTGCTGCATTTGCAATACCTATGCGCTGGTGGGAAAAATATGGGGTCACAATGTACTTTATAGGCATTATATTATTACTACTTATATTAGTGCCAGGATTAGGCAAACGTGTTAATGGTGCGTTACGCTGGATTCCAATTGGGCCATTTAACCTACAAAGCTCCGAAATGATGAAATTATTTGCCGTTATATATCTAGCAGGCTATCTAGTACGCCGCCGCACTGAAGTCTCCAATAAAGTTTGGGGATCAGTAAAGCCATTATTACTAATCAGCATAGCCTGTGCTCTGATTATGGTGCAGCCTGATTTTGGAACTACAACCGTAATCTTAGCAACCGTACTGGGATTATTATTTTTAGGTGGTGCACCTCTTTGGCAATTTGGCCTGTTACTGAGCCTAATTAGTGTTGCTATGGTTGGTTTAGTGGTCTTAGAACCATATCGCTGGCAACGCCTAATCAGCTATCTCAATCCATTTGACCCCGATATTATGTATGGCTCTGGATTTCAGCTTTCCCAAGCCCTAATAGCCTTTGGACGCGGCGAATGGTTTGGAGTAGGACTTGGTAATGGCATCCAAAAACAATTTTACTTACCAGAAGCTCATACCGATTTCTTATTAGCAGTAGTGGGAGAAGAATTTGGTTATCTAGGAATTACCGGTGTGTTATTCCTATTTGCCTATATTGTATGGCGATCTTTTCACATTGGTGCCACTGCCGAACGTCTAGGGCAAACGTTTTGTGCTTATATGACTTATGGCTTAAGTCTAGGCATAGCCCTACAGACTTTTGTGAATGCTGGAGTTAATACCGGATTATTGCCTACCAAAGGGCTAACATTACCATTTATGAGTTATGGCAGCAATAGTATTATGGTTGCTTGTATTGCAGTGGCATTGATTTTAAGAGTAGATTATGAAAATCGGCGTTTGTTAGGCGGCGAAGCCCCTATCCCTAGACCTATAGGAGGCACAACATGGGATCGGTCATGATAATGGCTGGTGGAACTGGTGGACATATATTCCCTGCTCTAGCTGTAGCAGAACGATTACGTGTTGCAGGACACGAAGTATTCTGGCTCGGATCATCGCAAGGTCTAGAAACTAAATTAGTACCTGAATATAGGTTTCCCTTAGAAGTACTGCCTATAGCTGGGATTCGTAGTACTAGTATTACCCGCAAACTTCAAGCACCAGGGCAGATGGCACGGGCTTTATTTAAGGCTTCTAAAATTATTAAAGAGCGTCGTCCTAAAGTAGCTCTAGGTATGGGAGGATTTGCTGCTGGTCCAGGCGGACTTATAGCCTGGAAACACAAAATCCCTCTGGTTATACATGAACAAAATTCCATTCCAGGCATGACTAATCGCTGGCTGAGTCGATTGGCAACTAAAATTTACCAAGCCTTCCCAGATAGTTTTCCAGCCTCTAAGAATGCTCAAGTGTGTGGCAACCCGGTACGTCAAGAGATTATTGACCTACCAGATCCTAAACAACGCTGGCAAGGGAGAGGCACAAGTCCCTTAAGACTATTGATACTAGGCGGCTCTCAAGGTGCCAAGATACTTAATGAAACAGTCCCTAAGGCATTAACATTATTGCCTAATAATCTAAACATACAGATACGGCATCAAACAGGAACAGCCACTTTAGAACTAGCCCAAGAGGCTTATAAATCGCATGGCATAGATGCTCAAGTAATGCCATTTATTCATAATATGGCAGAAGCTTATGGCTGGGCAGATTTAGCCATAGCCCGCGCTGGAGCTTTGACTCTTGCAGAATTAGCAGCGGCAGGCTTAGGATCATTACTGATACCATTTCCTTATGCGGTAGATGATCATCAAACTCATAATGCAGCTTGGTTAGTAAAGGCACAAGCTGCCCATCTACTACCACAGAATACTCTTACGGCTGAAAGTTTAGCCCAAGCCTTACAGCCATACACACAAGACCGCACTCAAGCCTTAAAATTAGCTCAAGCAGCACGAGAGCAAGCGCAAACTACTGCAACTGAGACAATAGCCGAGGCTTGTACTGAACTAGCAACTATTAAAAAACATTTATTTTAAGGGGCATCCTTCAATTGCTTGCCTAAAGTACTTTACACGGGGGTCGTTCCCACGCCCTGCGTGGAAACACATTATGGACGCTATGCGCCCTATGATTCATAACATTTCTACAACTCGTAGACTTATCGTTTATTAAATTAACGAATTTGTTCTTGCACTAAAGTCAGTATACGAGTTGCAGTACTGGATTTTTCTTTTTGGCCATTACTATCTAAGACGGTTACTTGAGTCACTGCATCGCTAGTAAACTTAAGTTGGAGGCGATACTTGGAATCATCTTTCTTAGGAGTACTGCGCCAAAAAGCCAATCTACTAAAAAAACTTTGCCCCTTTTCTTTTAGAGGATCATCGTATTGAACATAATAAAGACCAGCACTACGATCTCTATCTTCTATAGTCAAACCAACTCTCTCCAAAGCGATACCTACTAAACTCCATGCAGATTCCAAATTGGCCCCAACTAATAAGACTACCTCTCCATTTTGAGATTTGGTTAGCCTGCTTCGAGGTTGTGCTTGATTATTTTGAGCATTCACTAACCTAGATTTTGCAGCTTGTGCCTTGACCCCAAAATGTAGCATAATGCGTCGCAGCATCTCGATTTCTAAACCTGGATCACTAGGCCGCAATGCCCAATACGGATTTTGCGTATCGCTACTGGTTGCTGAAGTCATCATTTGTTCTTCTAAACCACGGTGTGTAAGGTAGAGATAAGTAGAATTTGGAGTCGCACCTGGTTCTATCCATATTCGAAATTGATCCCTAGTACCAGCACTAATGATACCACCTAAATTCCGCCGCACAAAATCAGAGATAAAATTTTGCTTAATATCAGCACGATTTTCTAACCAATCCGTTTTCATAACACCTAAAGCTGGATCTTTTTGCACTAAAACTATGCCGCTTTTTTGCCAAAAATCAATAACTGTGTTCCATACTTGGGCAGGTGGGGCTTGAATCTCTAGCCACCTTTGATTGCCGTCTCGGATAACTTTTATGTTAGGTATTTTGGGTAGTACATTGCTTGTTTTTGAGATACCTGTCTGATTGTGTCTGATAGCTTCATATTGGGAATAAGTTTTTGAGTTACCTAAACCAGTTGCTTGAGGTATGGGCATATTGTTTCCAATAGTGCCGGGGGTAAGATCTGGTGGTACTTCTAGATCCTTTTTGGCTACTTGCTGACGTTTATATTCTACCTTGCGATCTGGTAGTATTGGCCTGTTACTACAAGCACTAATAGTTATTATCAATAGGTTAATTAATAGAATTTTTGTGCTAACGTACATTTAAGTAGTCCTTAAGACGGAATTATTCTACGGAATTATTCTATAGATTCCAGATCCTGTAACAGCCCTACTTGTTGTAGTGCTGTTTTCACTATAGGCTGTGCAGATTCTGAAAGCCATGTAAGAGGGAGACGAATACCAGCATTACACCAACCAAGTTCAAAAGCAGCCCATTTTACAGGAATTGGATTAGATTCTATAAATAGTG
Source organism: Candidatus Achromatium palustre (assembly GCA_001044195.1). Taxonomy (GTDB): domain Bacteria; phylum Pseudomonadota; class Gammaproteobacteria; order Chromatiales; family Chromatiaceae; genus Achromatium; species Achromatium palustre. The sequence continues at coordinate 6,888 of LFCU01000091.1, read as the reverse complement.
CCTTATGCAAAATTTGTAATTTTGCATCCAGAACATCAGCTTGAGCTTTGTCTCCTGCTACAGCCGCTTTGCTCATTGCGGCCATAAGTTGTGGTACTAGATTTGCCGTAACGCTTATGGTGCCTTGACCGCCTAATAACATTAATTTTTTAGCTGTAGCGTCATCTCCGCTGTAAATGGCAAAGTCAGCACCACATAATTGGCGCAGCTTTGGTACTCGCGATAAATCCCCTGTGGCTTCTTTGATGCCTATTATATTTGGAATTTGGGCCAGACGTGCTACTGTTTCTGGCAATAAATCGCAGGCCGTGCGTCCTGGAACGTTATATAGAATTTGTGGTATATCTACGGTTTCAGCAATTGTTTTATGGTGTTGGTATAAGCCTTCTTGGGTAGGTTTATTGTAATAGGGGGTTACTAGTAGACAGGCAGTGGCACCAACTTTTTTAGCACAACGGGTTAGTGTTATAGCTTCAGAGGTTGAATTAGCACCTGTCCCAGCTATTATAGGAATTCGACCTGCTGCTATTGTCACCACTAGTTCAATTAAATGGCAATGTTCTTGTTCATTGAGGGTTGCAGATTCTCCTGTAGTACCTACAGCAACAATTGCTGTTGTACCTTGTTCTACGTGCATATCGACTAGGCGTTGTACTGCGGTTTCGTCTATGCTTCCATCTTTGTGCATAGGTGTAATTAAGGCTACCATACTGCCAGAAAACATGAAATTCCCTCCTTAATTTGGGATTTTTATTTTAATGGAATTTGAAAAAAGATAGTTAAGATTATAATAGATGTTATACTAGACTATCCAGTTTTCTAATATTGACTTTTAAATTAATTTAGCTTCGTATGACAGATGTAGGGCGGGAGAGCGAAGTGATCCCGCCTTTTTTGAAAATGTAACAATTTCTTACATTGCTATTTTTTACCCAATTTAGGCATTATTTCAAAGTACGGTAGGTGCGATTAACGTAGCGTAATCGCACAACCGATACTATTAGTTATTTAGAAGTTAATTCTACTTTGTCAAATTAGATAGTAGGTACATCTTGTGCATCATAAAATAGCATACATGCATTGTATGTGGATGAGGCCATCAACCCAACCTACGGTTATCAATGTGACAAAGTAGAATTAAGTATCTTGCGTGTATTATGAAAGCAGCCATATCATGGCATGATTGGATTGGTAATAGATGCTTTGGTATGTAACAATTGTAAAAATTTTGCTACTATCGGGCCGCATACATGGCCACCAGTATTGCGTTGCGGAGTGTGTTTGTCAACATGGGTAACTAGACAAGCAAACGCAAAGGCTGGTTGCGATTTTGGTTCATGCCAACCAAGCATCCAAGTACTTACATAAGGCTCTTGCTTGCCACTACCATCTCTTGTTCCTATTTGGGCAGTACCAGTTTTAGCATAAGTATGTTCTCGAATTACTTCTGGAGTATTTTTGAATGCTAAGTGTGCGGTTCCTGACTTGATTACGGCCTGCATTCCATTTTTTAACAAACTTACATCTAATCCTAAATGGTGCGTCTTTGGAGCCGATGTAGCTTGACCATTCCAAGCCTTATCTAAATATGGCAATACTACCTTTTGCGCACCAGCAGCTATAGTTGCAGCTACAGTAGCCATTCGCAACGGTGTAACTGCCGTTCCCTGCCCAATAGCAGTTTGTGCTAAAATCCAACGTGTTGGAGTTGGATTTGAACCCTGCAAATCCAGTTGATCTGGTTTAGTGCATAAGCTTATTCCAGGTGGTGCATTACGCAGTAATGGGGTAGCAGTACCAAAACCTAAAATAGTTAATAATTTGGTAAGATGTAAATTTAATACTGGATGCTGTTGTAAATTGTGTCTCTTGTACTCTTGCAAAGCCAGTTGGTAATTATCAGCAGCCTCACCATCTATTAGCATAGCTAAAGCTATAAACCATATATTAAGTGATTTGCGCACAGCACTGGCTAGACCAAGATTATAAGGACTAGCACAATTAAAATACCTGCCACGTTTTCGACACAGATCTCCTAAGGTTTCATAACGCCCACGCAGCCTAAAATTTCTAATTACAGAACGTTTTTTAGTAGAACTTCTTAAAGTTGGGGGTATAAGATATGGATTAATCTTTGTAGAGGTCAATGTTAAGCCAGTAAGTGTTTTAAATGCTTTTGGGTTTAAACCTTGCAGCATATTAAGTATCTCTGGCCTTTGTGAGGTTATTGTAAGTGCAGTTAGAGCAATAATGGGCTTAAATGTAGAACCTGCCGCTTGATGTCGATCCACTTTTTCCCAGGCTTGTACTAAAAATGGATCATTTTCTGGATATACTTTAGCAAAAGCCGCTCGATCCCAAGCTGTTATCTCTCCTGTATCTGGCGGATTTGGATGTCCTACAGCAGCTAAAATGGCACCATCAGTGCGCACTAATACTAATGCAGCACGATGGCCTTCAGATGTAGCTGAAAGTCTGCTAAGGCCATATCTCAATGCTGCTTGTGCTTGTTTTTGCATAGCACTATGCAAAGTTAAGGTTAAGGTTCCGGCAGGTTGTATCCGCAATAATTGTCCACCTAAGCCATGAGTATCTTGAGGCCCAATACCCAATAATGGCACTAAGCCCAACTTCTTGGCCATAACAGAGGGCCTAGTTTTATTGGTTAATAACTCTTCGCCATCACTCGTTCTAATATGCCATGTTTGGGGCTTTGATGTAAGTTTTGGCAGTTTAGCTGGTTTGCAGCTATTCATGTTGTGGCTTGTAGATTTGAACTCTGTCAGATCTATCTTATTACTAATATTAGCAATATCTACTGGTTTAGGTAAATCTTTTTCACATTTGGTAATTCCAAAAAGTTGCCATTGTGGTTTACAAGTATGCTCTGTTATACATACTCCAGGCCCATAAGAAGCCTCTAAACTAGGATTATATGCTGGAGTGAGTAATAGACGTACATTAAGCTGCCAGGAGCTATTTGCTGTATTATGCTTCCAAGCGGATTTAGGGATATGCCAGCTACCTGCTTGTTGTAACTTGTGGGAGCCAATAGCACAATTGGGTAATCTATGTGGTTTGCGGGGTGGGGTATAGGGTTGCGGTGCAATTTTAGGTTTCCAACTAGAGGTTTCACGATGCCGGCCTATATACCAAACTTCAATAGGTACGGCTTTGGTAGCACGAAAGCGGCCGCGCCATTCGATACATGGCATATTGGTAGCTTCGGCTATCCATTTTCCAAAGCCAGTTCGTAGGTGTCCTTGATGGACATAGCCAAAGGCTTCGGATACTTGGGTTGCAGCTTCTAATGGAATGGGACTTCCGCAATTGTAGACTCGCCAAGTTTTATGAGTAATGCTAATTTGATTGACACTATTATCGCGTATTGCTGTAATGCGTCTACTATGATTCCAAGCGGTTATACGTTTCCGTAGATCTAATCCGGCTGCACTGGTATATAATTCTTGCATTAAACGTTGTTGTGGTTTGCTGATTGGGATCTGTTGCCAGGCTAAAAATTCTGTTTGATCAGGTTCTGGTATCGCTAATCTGGCACCATCTTGTACTGTAATTAGTTTAAATGCAACGAGATTTTGAAATAGGGTACTAACTTCGATATGGTTATAGCCTAATTGCATAAGGCGCATATTAGGAGACAAAGTTAGCATGTACCAAGCCAAAATTCCCCCTATACCTATTAAAAAACTGTTTATTTTTAGATTCATACTGAAGACTTACTGTTTGCCTATTTAAGTTTGTAAAATTATGCCTAAACCAGTACAAATGGATTCAGGGAAATCTAATAATCTTTTATCGTTCCCAAGCAGAGCTTGGGAACGATCACGTGTAAAGTATTTTAGGCAAGCAAATGAATGATGCCATAAAAATTGTTCTTAAATAACATAATGTTAGTTGATTAATTAGACTGAACTAGTTTCATACCTATTGTTTTTCAAATTATTTTAAACTATAATGCTAGAGGATATATTTCAAAAATATCCAAATACACATTATTCCTTTAACGTTAAAACTTAATACCAAATCATGTATCAATTAACCAGATTAAAATTGCCCCCAAGCATCTTTCTGCTTATCACTATATTTATTAGTGTTAGTGGCTATCTGTCTGCTGCATCCGATTCATCAGAAAGCCCAACGCTTCCTATAGCTTCCATCCCAGATCCAAAATCTATCCAAGCTACTATAGATACAACAGATACAACAAATAACACAGCTCAAAAATCTCTAGCCGAACTCCAAAAACAAGCTTATACATTATGGGAAGCTGGGCAAAAGGAACAAGCCCTGGTGGTTATACAGACTGCTATTAATAATTATCCTGACAATATAGATAATTATTTTCAACGTGCAGTCTGGCTTAGTGAGCTAAAACGCTATGATGCAGCCATCGCCGACAGTCGCCAAGCACTAAAGCTAGATCCTAATAATAGTGATATTTTAGGAAATTTAGGCTGGTATCTTATCTTAAAAGGAGATTTTGCAGCAGCTCAAGACACCACCTTAAAAGCCCAAGCATTAGCACCCCAAGAGATGGCTTGGACGGTAAACCTAGCTCATACTTATCTATTGCAAGGTGATAAGAAGACAGCGCAACAGTGGTATACAAAATCTATCCAATTACTCCCAGATAAAGAGACTTTAGAATCTGGGCCTCTAGCGGATTTTGACTTATTTATTTCCAAAGGCTGGCAAGTAAAAACTATTCAAAACATACGTACTTGGTATCAGCAACAGGCCATCATACATTTTGAGCTTACTAAGGCCACGCAATTACAAATTCAAGCCCAAAATTTATCCAAGCAGGGTAAATATGCACAGGCACTCCCTCTAGCTCAACAATCCCTAGCCATACGGGAAAAAGTATTAGGACGTAAGCATCCAGAGACTGCCACGAGTCTTAATAATCTAACAAAATTGCAGCAAAAACAAAATCGTCGTCATACTGGATTTAATAGACGTAAATTTCCACGGTCCAAAAAATATATGCAGATGCTGGCCAAAAAATATATGCGGAAAAGCCCCCCAAGAACCATCATTCACATTGGTTCTCGTAGAAGTGGTAGTACTATAAATATAGGAGCCACACCTCGAAATTCTGTTGTAGTTGAGGCAAACGGCATCATTAACTATCCTAGATATATATCTTCACAACCAGCTATTCTTGCTAAACCTGTAATAACAACGCAAGCCCCTGCTCCTTCTATGAATACCGAAGGCTATGCCCGTATTTATGAAAATGAATTATTAACCACGGCATCTAATCCCCTATCCACATTTGGCATAGATGTAGATACTGCATCCTTTAGCAATGTCCGTAGATTTTTAACCAACAATCAATTGCCACCTGCCGACGCTGTGCGCATTGAAGAACTTATCAACTACTTTAACTATGCCTATCCCCAGCCAAATACGGAACATCCATTTGCTGTAATTACCGAACTTTCTACCTGTCCCTGGAATCCTAAACGCCAATTATTACATATAGGACTACAAGGCAAACGTATCCCCACAGAAAAACTACCACCTGCTAATCTAGTCTTTCTAGTCGATGTCTCTGGTTCTATGGGTTGGTCTCCAAAAAGATTGCCCTTAGTAAAAAAAGGACTCAGCCTATTAATAAAACAATTACGTCCCCAAGATCGCGTATCTATGGTAGTCTATGCTGGAGCTGCTGGGGTTGTATTACCACCCACACCTGGCAATGCAACGCAGACGATTTTAGCTGCTATTGATAAGCTAGAAGCAGGCGGTTCTACGGCTGGTGGTGCTGGAATCCAGCTTGCTTATGATTTGGCTAAACAAAATTTTCAGCCCAAGGGCAATAATCGGGTCATTCTTGCTACGGATGGAGATTTTAATGTCGGAATCAGTAGCGACAGTGCCTTAGTCCGCCTTATAGAGTCTAAGCGTGATGCAGGCATTTTCTTAACCGTCTTAGGCTTTGGTACTGGTAATTACCAAGATGCCAAAATGGAGCAGCTTGCCGACAAAGGTAATGGTAACTATGCTTATATAGATAATCTGCGTGAGGCTAAAAAGGTCTTGGTTACTGAATTTGCTAGCACTGCCTTGACTATCGCCAAAGATGTTAAAATCCAAATCGAATTTAACCCCTCCAAAGTACAAGCCTATAGGTTAATTGGCTATGAAAATCGCAAGTTAAAGAAAGAAGATTTTCGAGATGATACTAAAGATGCAGGCGAGCTTGGCTCTGGCCATTCAGTCACTGCCCTATATGAATTAGTTCCAGCCAACTCTGATGAAAAGATTAGTGCTCCTATTAAACTTAAATATCAATCCCAAACTACAGTCAAACCTGAAGCCCAACAAAGCGATGAATTACTTACTATCAAGCTGCGCTATAAAAGACCGCTTGAGAATAAAAGCATCCTAATAACGCAGTCTGTAACTACAAAGGTTGTCCCCTTAAATCAAGCCTCAGCAGATTTCACTTTTGCCGCTGCAGTTGCTGAATTTGGTATGGTACTTCGCAATTCTAAATTCAAAGCTCAAGCCTCATATCAACAGGTATTAGAATTAGCTAAAGCTTCTAAAGGCTTAGATCCCAATGGCTTAAGGGCAGAGTTTATCCGTTTAGTAGAACAGGCCCAGTTATTGGCCCAATAGTAACATCTTACAACGCGCCTTTTACTTTATGGTGCGCGATGCGCTCTTTACTACTCGGCTAATTTGCGGCGTTAGGTGAATGAAATGGATAACCTATGGGCTGTAGAGGGAGCATCCCGCCTTTTTAGAGCAAAGCCAGGTAGGGTGCTGCGCATTGCGTACCATAAATTGACGTTTAAGAGCTGGACAGTCAAAAGTTCTCAAAAAGTATACTAAACCTAAATCCTGCATGAAAAA
>LFCU01000090.1 GCA_001044195.1 Candidatus Achromatium palustre | reverse complement strand
CGCCGATGATAGTGTAGGAGATCCTATGCGAAAGTAGGTTACCGCCAGGACCTTAATCCCAACCACCTTGATATGTGCCAAGGTGGTTTTTCTGTTTTTAGCTTTCGGCATCCTTCATTTTCCAGTGTTCCCACGCTCTGCTTGGGAACGCATCCTGAACGCTCCTGCGTTCAAAGAAGAATGCCTAGCTTTCCATGTTCCTCACCACCACTTTCTTTAAAACACTAAGTTTCCTTATACTGTAGATCATCAGCAACAATATCTTTGTTTGAAAATTTTTTGTTTAAAGATGTACAGGTTAGAGTGTTAAGACTATTGATTTCTCTGAATCCATCTATACTGGTTTAGGTATAATTTTGCAAACTTAAGAACCGTAGGTGAATATGGTAAAAATATGATATTAATGCTCCAATTTCTATTTATTGCTAATATCTTAAGTATTATAGGCTTATTTAGTTATTCAGTATGGATACTAATACGCCAAGGTCGCATCTTAATCCTACCAAATCTATTACAGCTAGTACTATTCGGCTCCCTATACTTTTTGATCTTTACTATCTATGGCAAAGACAATTATACCTTTATCAATGAACCTACATGGTTCGATTGGATACAATTTACCATAGTCCATGTACTAAGAGCTGCTGATGTTGTAGATTTTATTGAAGCATATCGCTTCAATATCCAAAATATCAAACATGCCAATGCGACAGTAGCTACAGTGATTATGGCCATGCACTGGATGGTAGATGTATTTTTATTAGGATTAATCTGGAAACTTATTAGCACTCAAAAAAAACAGCATCAAAAAAAGCAAAAGTTTACAAAACCTAAAAGTGAACTTAATACTTTTATTCGAGAATTTATCTTTATAATAGTTATATTTGCAATATATACAACAGCAGTCATGCAATCATGGTCTGAGAATAGAGATACAGTATGGCTTATATGGAATTTTGTAATTGTCTGGCCATTAGATAATATTTTAAGACTAATAGATGTTGGTGATGCCTTACAACTTTACGGTATCCATCTCCATCAGATCGAACTAAATTATTGGACAGCCACCCTCTCAATAGCCTTTCGCATATTAATTAGTATTCCTGTAACCAGATTCCTAAGTCGTCTCTATATTTTACCAACGACAGATGAACTGATTGCTAAATTAGGAAACCCACAAACTTGTCAAAATGCAATTGTGGAACTTACTAAATTTGGTAATCATGCAGTACTAGAACTGATTCAGGCACTAGCACATCCTAATCCAGAAATTAGACAAAATGTAGCTGATACTTTATATCAAATCGCTCCAGATTCTAAGACTCTAATAGCACTGGTAAATGCTGATACTTCTAAAGCAGATATAATTGCAGCTTTAAAAAGTGCCCTAACTGATCCAGAATGGTACATTCAAAAGATTGCAGCAGAAATTCTAAGTAAGATAGGTAGTCAAGCCGAGGTTGCTATTCCTATATTAGTAGAAACTTTAGCTGATGTTGATTTGGATGTAAAAAAAGCCTCTATAACTGCCCTATACAATATTGATAAACACTGGCCAACAAATCCTAAGACTAGTAGGACCCTCTTAGATTTAGCTGAATGGATAAATCAAAATGTGTATGTTGATAAGAGATTATCTGAAATTTTAAATTCTATAGATGCCAATCATAGGTCATCTTTATCAAAATTTGTAGCTGCTTTGGAACAGCACAATATTTTTACAAAGGTGGAAATTAATACTATTACTTCAGCTTTAGTAAGAGTTTTATCAACGCCTCAAGACATCCAAGCTAAAACCGCGATAATAAAACATGTTGATAAAAATTCTGGCGCATTAGTGCTAGCTTTAGTACAAGCCTTACATAGTGCCGCCGCTTACAATCTGAAAATACGAAGAAACTGTAAAACAATTACGGATCAACACCAAAAGATTCAGCCTAAATCAGCTTTTGTATCTAATAATAGGACTGGAATCGATAGATATATTACGGGATGGCTGGAGTCTAAACATTCAAGAACAATTGTGCATGTTATTATGGCCTCTATATTACTTATAGGGTTCCATTTATACTTTTGGGGACTCAAGACTATAAGCCATCAGCGACAATTAGAACAAGCTAGACTCCAAGAACATAGGGATCGTATGGAATCTCTTGAACGTAAAAGACGTGCTAAAATTGAGGAAATACGCGTCGAACGGTTGGCAAGACAAGCTAAACGCAGGGCAAGACGAGCGGCTAGGCGAGCTGAACTAGAAGCAAGAAAAGCTGAATGGGAGGTAAGACGTGCTACAAAACACGCTCAAATAGAAGTAAGACGAGCCGAATGGCGGGCCAAACAAGCTGAACTAAGAGAACAACGTGCAGATCGGCGGGCAAGACGTGAAGCTAGACGCGCCGCAAAACGTGCTGCTAGGTGGAGGGCTAGACAAATAGATTAAGCCATCTGGAACATAAAATGCTTGATGCTTCATAAATACCGTAGGTTGCGTTGTAAATCCGTTTAACAACCCAACCTACTTGATCTAATTAGTTCTACATGGTTGTCAATGTAACAAAACAGTTATAGAATGACCTTAACACCAAATGCCATAACTTATCGAAAAGTTACCTATTCTTCATCAAAACAAAATAAATTAGAGGATGTTCCCTGCGTACTAACATACGTTACCATACAAGCCTTTTTATTTAGAGGATCTTTAATCTTACGCACTATCAGATCCCCCTCACGCATAAAGCTTATTTGCCTTAAAATCCCCCCTTTTCTGCTAATGCTTGGGTAGCAAGCTACTGCTGGTGCTGTGCCCTTAGTGTTTACATAGGCTACTAAACAGGTACGATTAGCTCCAAGATCCGAAATCTGTCTTACACTCATATCGCCTTCGCGAAGATGCGCGGTTATTTCTAAATTATCTTTAAATCTTTCCTTGACGGTATAACAGTCTACTGCTGGTGCAGTGCCTGGGGTTGCTACATAAGCAACTAGACACATACGTTTATTCTTAGTATCTTCTATCTTACGGATGATTACTGCGTCTTCTTTAAAATGGCCAATTTGCCGCAATACTGTCCCAAATCCGCCTATAACATCATAGCAGTCGATAACAGAGCTGGTACCTGCGGTGCGTATATAAAAAGCTAAACAGGTCTTCTTACTTATTAGATCCGTTACATTGCGCACTACTAAATCACTTTCTAATAATAAGCCAGTTTGTACTACTAATTGGGAACTATAGTCTGCGTTAGCCTGCTTAGTTAATGCTATATCTATAGCTAATATCGTCAAGATAGTTAAGACAACTATAGTTGAGGTAAATCCCAAGTCTATATTTAAAGATTTTAAGGTAATATGCAAAGCACTCATAATAAATTCTTATTCTTAAATAAAATATTCTTCTAAATTATAACATTCTTAAGATTACCACGATGTTGACTCTTGGTAAGCAAAAAATCCTAGAAATCTCGGTTGAAAATTGGATTTGACATCCTAGATTAAAATAGCTTAATCTAGCATAAACCACAATATATAGTATTTTAACAGTATATTACCACCTAGATATGGGTTTATCTCGTGCAACAAGCTAAATTTCACCATGTATCAATATCTTTTGACAACGTTAAATACAAAGAGCCTCTACAGGTCCGCAAACGTGATGGATCTATAGTTAGTTTTGATCGCAAAAAGATTGAAATGGCTCTACGTCGTGCTGGGACTACAACTGGTGAATTGGTACATAAAGATGCCCAAAAAATAACTAATCTAATTATTAATAGATTGCATAGCAGCAACTTTATACAGGATATTGAACATATTCAAGATACTATTGAATATGTCTTATTAGAAAAAAATTTTATTAAAACCGCACGAGCCTATATCAGCTATCGCGAACACCATGCCAGATTACGTGCCGAAAATCAAACTATGGTAGACGTGGCAGGATCTATTGAAGAATATCTAAATCGTGCTGACTGGCGAGTCAATGCCAATGCTAATCAAGGCTATTCTTTAGGAGGCTTAATTCTAAATAGTGCTGGCAAAATGATTGCCAATTATTGGCTTAACCATGTGTATTCACCTGAAATTGGCCTAGCCCATCGCAATGGGGACTTTCACATCCATGATTTAGACTTTTTGGCTGGATACTGCGCAGGTTGGTCGTTGCGGACGCTACTTGAAGATGGTTTTAATGGTGTACTTGGTAAAGTAGAATCTGGGCCACCACGCCATATGTCTTCAGCAATTGGGCAAATTGTAAATTTCTTAGGAACTTTACAGAATGAATGGGCTGGTGCCCAAGCTTTTAGCTCTTTTGATACCTACATGGCACCTTATGTACGTATAGATAATCTTAATTTCCAACAGGTAAAGCAAAATATTCAAGAGCTTGTCTACAATCTTAACGTACCATCTCGCTGGGGTTCCCAACCAATATTTTCTAACCTAACTTTTGACTGGGTATGTCCTGAAGATCTACGAAACCAACATCCAATTATTAATAATCAGATACAAAAATTTTGTTATGGGGACCTGCAAGCTGAAATGGATGTGGTAAACCGGGCCTATATAGAAATCATGACTGAAGGAGATGCTAAGGGTCGTATTTTCACATTCCCTATTCCTACTTATAATATAACTAAAGATTTTCCTTGGAATAGCGATAATGTCACCAGATTATTTCGCTTAACTGCCAAGTTTGGATTACCCTATTTTCAGAATTTTCTATCATCTGACTTAACACCAAATATGATACGGTCTATGTGTTGCCGCTTGCAATTACGCATTGATGAATTATTAAAGCGTGGCAATGGTCTATTTGGGTCGGCTGAAATGACAGGCAGTGTTGGTGTCGTAACTATTAATTGCGCCAGACTTGGTTATCTTTATAAACATGATGAATCCAAACTCTATACTGCCCTGGATCGTTTACTTGAATTAGCACGGGATAGCTTAGAGCTGAAACGCAAAATAATCCAACGTCATATAGACATGGGACTATTCCCATATACCAAACGTTATCTTGGAACTTTACGCAATCATTTTTCAACCATTGGAGTTAATGGTATCAATGAAATGATCCGTAATTTTACTGAAGACTTTATGGATATTACAACTCAAGAAGGACACGATATAGCAGCTAGATTATTGGATCATATTCGCAAAAGGATGATAGAGTTTCAAGAACAAACTGGCCATCTGTACAATTTAGAAGCAACGCCTGCTGAAGGCTGTTGTCACCGCTTTGCTCGTGAAGATCAAAAACGCTATTTTGATATTTTACAAGCTGGAACTAGAGAGGCACCATATTATACCAATTCATCTCAGTTGCCAGTAGGCTATACCTCTGATCCATTTCAAGCCCTGGAAATGCAAGAAGAGCTGCAAGCTAAGTACAGTGGTGGTACCGTTGTCCACTTATATATGGGCGAACGTATCTCTAGTGTAGAGGCTTGTAAGCGTTTAGTACGGCGTTCCCTAGAAAATTTTCGTATTCCATATTTAACTATTAGCCCTACATTTTCTATTTGCCCTATTCATGGTTATTTAGCTGGTGAACATGAGTTCTGTCCAGTATGTGACCAGGTATTATTAAACAAACAACAGCAACAGGAGACATGTTGTGCTGTCGAATAATTTACATCCCAAAAACACTGATGCTATATTTACTTTTAACGATAATCAAAACCGCACTCGTTGCGAGATTTGGACTCGTGTGATGGGCTATCATCGTCCGATAGCTGCTTGGAACAAAGGCAAGCAAGCAGAACATCGAGAACGCTGTTACTTTAAGGAACCATCGGGTGTCTAATGAGCTACATATCGGTGGTTTTGTCCCATTAAGCACGATTGATTATCCAGATGCCTTGGCCGCAGTAATATTTTGCCAAGGTTGTTCTTGGCGTTGCCGTTATTGCCATAATCCAGAATTATTATCTGCCACTGAACCCTCAAAATTTCAGTGGTCAGAAATCTTGAACTTTCTAAAAAAGCGCCAAGGATTACTTGATGCCGTAGTATTTAGTGGCGGGGAACCAACTTTACAAAAAGCACTATTACCTGCTATCAAGCAAGTACAAAATTTAGGCTTTAAGATTGGCATGCATACAGCAGGTAGTAATCCTAACTATTTACAACAAATATTACCCTATATTGATTGGATAGGTTTTGATATTAAGGCTATAGAAACGGATTATTCTAGTATTACTGGGAATAGCAATAGTGGCAAAACAGCTTGGGACAGTGCAATACAAGTTATTGCAAGTAAAATTCAATATGAAATCCGAATTACCGTACATCCCGACTTAATGTCTCCTCAAGAATTAGTTATCGTAATTAAAAAGTTAGAGCAACTAGGTACACAAAACATTGTGCTGCAACCATGTAGAACTAATACTATATTAGATCCTACCTTACACAATGCTTTAATAGATCTAAAACCATATCAAGACATATTGAATACTTATGGAATCCAGATACATATTCGTCAGTAAGATCAAAATTCTTGGACACTTCTACAAATTGTGGTATCTGGTGCCGAGGCAGAGCCTTGGCTCCAGAAAGATTATCCAATCCCTTGGTGTAAAGACACAAAATTAAATTCGGCTATTTAGTAGACATTATACCGATTTTTAACCAAAAGTCTGGTTCCATTGCAAAAATTAGCGAGATTGGGTATTCTCTGTAAAAATTATGGTGCGCAATGCGCACCTTAGAATCTAGGTATTTAAATTTATGCAACACAAAATTCACAAAAATGTTACTTTTACATTCCAAATTTACACATTGTTATTGCTTATCATAGGATTGGTGCCATTAAGCTATAGCCAAAATTTGGATGAAGCTCTCTATAATCTGAATCAAGCTATTTTTCCCAATTAAATAATTTGCCAACCAGAGGCCAGAGATTACGAGTAGCTATTGCTAATTTTCATAATAAGGAAACAGGTAAAGGATGTAGACCCTTAACCCGATTTTTGGCTAAAGATTTTGGACAATACTTTCGAGATACCAATGTTAGAGAAAATAGATTTGAATTAGTACCATACCAAAGTCTTAGATTTATTGAGCACAAATGTAATATTGCCAATGATAATTTCTTATGTACTGATTCTGAGTTAGCGACCTTAGCCGATATTTTTATTACTGGTAGCTGGGATAATAACGGTGAGCTAACTGTGAAGGCAGTTTTGTTGTCCGCTGATCCTAGTAGGACGAGACAACTGGCAATTCATCAAGAAACAGTAAATTTGCGATTGATCTCCAAAGCTAATCGTCATTGTTGGAAAGATAAAAGTGTAAGACAGGTAATTAGAACTACTAGTCATCAAGATGATGCGGTATTAAAGATTGGAACACGTCAAGAAACAACTCAGACTAGAATAAAGATTCAATTAACTCGGCAATGTCAAGCCGAATTTAATCAACAAAGATCGCAGTTAGTAAAGCAACTGCGGATTAAACTGACTCAACAAGAAAAGACTCGGTTGGAACAACAATGTCAAAATGAGTTGATTCAACAAAGGATCAAATTAGAACAACAATATCAAGCTCAACTAACTCAACAAAGAACGAGTTTAGAACAGCGGCATAAAGCTGAATTAACTCGCCAAAGAATAAGGCTAGAACAACAGCACCAGGCTAACTTAGCACAACAACGTTCTAAGATAGAACAAAATATAAGAATTAGCGTAACTCAACAAGAAAGAACTAGGTTAGAACAACAATATCAAACTGAACTAACTCAACAAAGAACGATTTTAGAACAGCAGCATAAGGCTGAATTAACTCGCCAAAGAATAAGGCTAGAACAACAGCACCAGGCTAACTTAGCACAACAACGTTCTAAGATAGAACAAAATCTACGAATTAGCATCACTCAACAAGAAAGAACTAGGTTAGAACAACAAAGGACTAGGTTAGAACAACAATATCAAGCTCAACTAACCCAACAAAGAACGATATTAGAGCAACAATATCAAATTAAATTATCCCAACAAAAATGTCTGAAGAAACAGGATAAAAAAGCATTAACAGCTACTATAACTTATCCTACTAAAGGAGCTAGTGTACCACGAGTAGTTTATATACGTGGCAAATTAAAAGGCAACGACAACGCAACCAAAAAATATTTTTGGTTATCAGATCACAAGCCTTTGGCAAGCACTACTATCCACAAAAAATGATCACAAAAGCTCACTGGAGTGTGAGAGGAATTTATGGTACACCTGGTTATAATTATGAAACATTTGTTGTGGCTACATCTAACAAAAGAGCCATCTCTCTATTGCGTCGTAGACGTAGCAGTCTTTATGGAATAAAAACACTACCATCTGATACGAAAATCATAAGACCAATTATTGTCGTAAAGCGTAGATAAGGTTTACTAAATTACTAAATAGTAGCAAGGTACGCATCGCGTCCCCTACATTACTTTTTTCTAATAATGTTACCTATGACTTGGTATCGTTGGGACAAACAAGATCTTCTAGTAAATCTACTAGTACAGCCAAAAGCATCGCAAAATAAATTCGTGAAGTTACAACATGATGCTTATAAATTAAATATTACATCCCCACCAGTAGATGGCAAGGCCAATGAACATCTAATAAATTTTATTGCCAAAGAATTTGGGGTCAAAAAGTCTAATGTCCAAATAGTTTCTGGAATGCACAGTCGCCGTAAGCTAGTACGTATCCAAAATCCCAGGCTATTAGCACTCCCAGTGCAACTTCCAAAGTAGAATCAACCTATTTGACTTAAAAATCGTTCAATTGCAAATTGAGCCTCCAATTCCATCAAAGTAGGCGCATGACCCACATCAGGTATCTCAACATATTGCATCTTAGGAGCACTCACCTGCATAATTTGCAACTGACTAGCTTCAATAATGTCTGACAATGCGCCACGAACTAATAAAGTAGGGCGGTAACGTGCTAAACGCATAAAAGCCAATTTAGCAATAAACTTATTATATCTAAAATTTTTCTTCCTCAACGCCCGCATTATATTAGCATCATACTGGATTACCAAATGACCTTTTGAATCTTCAACAAAAGTACGCTTGGCAAATTTAAGCCAATCCTCTGGAGTATTTTTGGGGAAAGCAGACTGATTTATATACTGTACATATTCAGCAGCTTCAATCCATGAAGAAACAAGCTTACTGCGACCTGCATAACCTGCAATCCTCTGCAAGCCTCGAGGTGACAAAACAGGCCCTACATCATTTAAAATCGCTGCTCCAACTAAACGCAAATTTTGCAATGCCAAAGTCATGATAATAATGCCACCCATAGAAGTACCAACAAAGATTGCTCTTGCAATTCCCAAATCATGCAGTAATGTATTTATATCCCGTGTATATATGTAGGGATTATAATTGGCTGGATTGGGATCATAAGCGGATTTACCGCGACCACGTACATCTATAGCTAAGACTCGATGTCCTAAGCTTGCTACCCAAGGTGCAAACTCTTCAAAATCGGCAGAATTACGAGTAAGACCGTGAATACAAATAACAGGTAATTTAGCGGTGCCACTAATTGCAGCATAATCACGAGTAAATAAGGTTAAGCCATCATGGGATTTAAATGTTATTGTATTAAAAATAGACATGAATTGCTACCTAAGCTTGTAGGATTGGTAGAGTCACAGCGAAATTCATCGTTTTAAGCTAATGAGGTTGATGCGCTTCGTTCTTCAGCACATAAAACTGATAGGTAGTGAAGGACTTATGATGGATTTATTCCTTCAAAAAAATTTTAAAAATAGTAATGTAGTGCAGTAATTATAGATTATACTTGTTGAAGTTTCATATTAAATTTAATATTATTTTAAGTCTCAATCGCAATATAACCTGGAATATTTAATGAAGTATAGATACAAAACTGGTATAGAGAATATTGTAACTAATAGATTTAGTATTAGTAATATAACCAGTATAGCTATTATATTAGGTTTAACTTTGGTAACTGTTATCTTAGCTTTTTACCAAATTGAACCAGGCATGGCTATGGGGCGATATCCATCTGTAAAACAAGCTCCTCCATTACCAGATTACTCCGCATTTGAACTCCAAAGCGGATCTGTACACATCTTCAAACGTTGCCCTATAAAAGTAGACCTAGGGAATACTTACGAATGCAGTATCGAGGTTCGCACTTTAAATCAAGGCGCAACTAGTGTCCTTGTCACTGATACTATCCCTAAAGGTGCTACTTTAGTCACTACTGAACCCAAAGCTATGGTTAAAGATATGCAACTTACCTGGCAATTAAATAATATTAAGCCTGAGGAAGTGCGTATCATTAAGGTGCAGCTTAATGCAGGGGAGACTGGCAAACTTGCAAGCTGTTCTACAGTCACTGCGGTACCCCAAGGTTGTTTAGAAACTGTTGTTGCCAATGCTAAACTCAATGTTAAAAGCACTGGACCTCAAACAGCCCGTATTAATACTGATTTTGAATATAACATTGAAATAAGCAACACTGGTGATATAGCAGCGCGAAATGTAGTGCTCACTAATGCTCTACCAGAGGGTTTAAGACATGCGAGTGAGTCTCAAGTGCTAGAATTACTTGATCAAAATATATCTTTAGAGCCAGGTGAGACTATCTCCCTAAAAGTACCAGTAAAGGCCACTAAGAATGGTAAGGTATGTAACCCCATTGTAGCTAAGGCTACTAATGCCAAAGAGGTTACTGCTGAAATCTGTACTATGATTATTGATCCTAAGCTTGCCATTACTAAAACTGGCACTAAAGAGCAGTTTATTGGCAAAAATGCCAATTATGAGATTATTGTCTCTAACCCAGGAACTGTGGATCTAACAGATGTTAGCATCACCGATCAAGCCCCCAAAGATGCTCGTGTTATTAAAGCCCCAGATGCGGTAATAAGTGCGGATAATAGTACAGCAACTTGGCGTTTACCCAAATTTGTAGCTGGTGCCAAGAAAACTTTGAGCGCAACCTTAACCACCCCTAACGCTGGCAATTCATGTAATTTAGCAATGGCCAATCAAAAAGAGCTAGGGCTTAGTGAACAGGATAAAGCCTGTACTAAATGGAAAGGCCAAGCCGCGTTACTAATAGAGTTAGTAGATTCTCCAGATCCAATTTTAGTTGGCGAATCTTCTACCTATACTATTCGAGTTACTAATCAGGGTACAGCCCCTGATAGCAATATTAAAATTGTAGCTAACTTTGCTAAAGAGATTGATCCTATCAGTGTTGCTAAACAAAGTTTTACCACAGGTACTGTAAATGGTAAGCAAGTGAGTTTTACTCCTGTTGCTATTCTTAAACCTAAGGAATCTGTTGCTTGGATGATAAATGCTAAGGGTGCTACCACTGGCGATCATAGATTAAGAATTTTAGTGAGTTCCGATCTGTTGAGTATTCCAGTTACAGAAGAAGAGTCTACGCATGTTTACTAACGATGAATAGTGCATCATAACCTAAATAACCTAAATAGTAGGGAATGATGCCTTTTTAAGTAGAACTTGTAGGGCGGGAGAGTAACGCGATCCCGCCATTAAATATTACCTTTGGACCACAACCAAAAATCGGTATAATGTCTAATGCAAGTTTAATAATATCATGGGAGATGCTATTGAAACCAAAGGTATATATTGAAACCTCTATTCCAAGTTATTTAACAGCATGGCGTAGTCGTGATTTAGTTGTTGCTGGCAACCAAGAAACCACAAAAGAGTGGTGGGATCGTAGAAATGATTTTGATCTATATATCTCTGAATTTGTCTTAAAAGAGGTCGCTCGTGGTGATCCTAATGCTGCGACAGAAAGACTTAAAGTGTTAGAAGCTATTCCTGAAATAGAAATTACAGAACAAATTGCTATTATAGCAGAAAAATTATTACTTGAAGTATTGCTACCAAGCAAAGCAAGAGTTGATGCGTTACATATAGCTACAGCAACTATTGGTGGTATGGACTACCTATTAACTTGGAATTGCACTCATATTGCCAATCCAGCATTTAGACCCAAAATTGAATCTGTAATTCGTTTACTTGAATATGAACCACCAACTATTTGTACTCCTCAAGAACTTGTAGAGGTATAAAAAATGGCTAGCAATACGATCATTGAAGATATTCATAAAATTCGTGAAGAATATGCAAAACACTTTAACGATAATTTAAGAGCGATGTGTAATGATGCTAGAAACACGCAAGGAAGGGAAGGACGTAAAGTAGTACCAACAAATCCAAAACTGATACAAAAAAACATAAATTTATCTTCTAACCAAAACGATAAACAATAGCAGCATAGGTTGGGTTGATGGCCTTGCATCCGCCTGACGTTTTAAAAGTATTTATTCTAACTCGATGTTCAAAAGTTAGTATCTGTTAATATTCTAACATCATGTATTGCAA
>LFCU01000089.1 GCA_001044195.1 Candidatus Achromatium palustre | reverse complement strand
CGCGATATCGATCTAAAGCAAATTGTTTTTCGTCTTGTTCTTGGCGGGTTTGAATGCGCACAGCCTCTAAGTGGGCATCTTGTTTTAATTTAGCTAAAACTTGAGTTTGAGTGCGTTCTTCAATAGCTTGAGCGGTGTCGATATTTAATAATTTGGCCTGTTTATCACGTTCAATCTTCTGTTCTTGTTGATAGCGTTCTAACTGCTCCTTTTCTTTAAGATGGAACATTTTAAGACCATACTCTTTAGCTTCAGTTTGTTGTGCTAAGGTTAGCTGTTCATTTTTTAGCTCTGCTGCAATACGGGCTTTTTCAAGTTCGTTATTTTTACGGTATTCCGCTAGTTGTCTATCATTATCGAGGCGTTTAACTTCTAAAGTACGCGAGGTTTCAAGCTGGACTATTTCTGATTCGCGTACCTTATCAGCTTTAAATTTTGCTTGCATGGCAGTAAAGATTTCATCATCTTGAATATAGATATCTTGAATATCTATAGTCAAAATTTCTATGCCCCAACCATTGTCTGCATCTGCTACTACTTTAGATATTTCTTGTTTTAGAGTGTCGGCAATTTCTTCCTTGCGTTTGCGCATACATTCATCTACTTCCATGTTGGCAACAAGCCATTTTACTGTGGAACGGCAAAGATCACCGATCATTTTAGCTAGTTTTTCTTCAGCACGTTGGCGATCCGAAAAATTTATTAGACTGTAGATTTTTAGTGGTTCTTTAATATGGTATACAGCCATGCCGCGTAGTCGTAAATCGACATTGTCTTTGGATAGTTGGTTGGCTTGAAAGACGATCTCTTTAAGACTAGTTGGGATAATAAATACTGTATCTTGGAAGCGTTTAAAGCAGCTTGCGCCTTGGCCGCTGGTTTTTTGGTGAAATTTTCCATGTCGAAAATGGATAAGGTATTCATGTGGATATGCGCTTACATAGCCAAAGCTAATTTTGGTTCTGTTATCATTTGGTGAGTTTGTAGTAACAGCTACATCTTGGTCTAATTCCACTTTATTGCTCATATTTTTGTACAGCCATTATTTTTAGATAATAGACATTATTCAATACCTTCTACCAACACAGTAAGAATTAAAATGGTAATTGAGGATTTGAACTATGTTTAATATAATGTAATATATAGGGCATAAAAATATCAAGAAATATATGTAACTTCTCAATAACGCATGGCAAATTTTGTATCAAATAAGATAAACTTTAAAAAATAGGATATTTGACTATGAGTCGCCTTGTTCATTGTATAAAATTAAATAAAGAAGCTGAAGGTTTAGCTCGTGTCCCTTACCCAGGCGCATTAGGTAAACGTATCTTTGATAATGTATCCCAACAAGCCTGGAAAGAATGGCTCCGCCAACAGACTATACTTATTAATGAATATCGTCTCAATCCTATGGAGCCTAAATCTCGTAAATTTATAGAAGAACAAGCAGAGAAGCATTTTTTTGGGGAAGGAGTCCAAACCCCACCAGAATATAAAGCTCCCACCTAAAATAATCTATTGCGGATACTTCAATGAATATTGCCAAAAAACTAAACTATTATTAAGCACATTATTGCCATCATAATATATGGCAATAAGCGACGAGTTGTGCTTTGCTTTGGTATATCACAAGGTTTGAGTTTATCTTTTGAGGTTGGTGTGTCTTTTGCATTTGCCTCATTATTAGCTGTAGCCTTCAATTTTATATCTGGCTTAGATTCTGGAACTACTGTGGTTTTTATAGGTTTGTGATTCTTGGTAGTATCCTGCAATTTTGATGGTGCTACAGCATTATTTATAGTGGTTGGCATTGCAGCATAAATGATATGAGTGGTTTTAGAAACGTTAAATGTAATGTTGTAAGTTGGCTGTAGAGGTTTCGTATCCGGACTTATATGAATGACAGGAAATAGTGGTTTAATGTTATTTGGAGTTTGCCAAACCTTAGAAAATAATACGCTATTTATAATGCTGTTACAGTGATTGGATTGGTTATTACATTGATTGCATTGTTCATATTGATCGAATTTTATCGTTCCCACGCTCTGCGTAAGAACTGTCGCTATTTGATTGCAACTATCACATTTCTGGTCCAAATGTTCTGCTATATCTTCTGCTATATCTTCTGCTATATCTAAAGACGATTGTTTAGTATTCAGAGAGCTAGAACCTATGGCCTTGATAGATGCTTCAGACTTTGACAGTTCAACACTATCTCTGACTATAATTGGTACTGAAGTTTGATTAGATTGTGTTGCTAAATTCTTAGATTGGGGATATTCCGCTACAGGATAGCTAACTGATAAAAAAGGCGAAT
The DNA here is from genome assembly GCA_001044195.1 of Candidatus Achromatium palustre. Classification (GTDB taxonomy): domain Bacteria; phylum Pseudomonadota; class Gammaproteobacteria; order Chromatiales; family Chromatiaceae; genus Achromatium; species Achromatium palustre. The sequence continues at coordinate 8,905 of LFCU01000089.1, read as the reverse complement.
TTGGCTCTAAAACTGGTACATATTGCCACAAAATTATTATAAGCAAAGCCCCTACAAAAACAAAAACATCTCCAGTAACTGCAATTTCTGAAGTACTAAATAATAATTCTATTAGTACTGTAGTAATGATAATAATGCCAATATTTGACCAAGGTAAGGCAATATCTAGTAACAAATACAGTAGAATATTAATGATTACTAAACATAATAATCCTATGGTTACTAAGCCATCATTGATTCTACTTAATCCTAAAGCTAAAAATGCTGTAATTATGGATATTATTAGGCCTTGCTTATGGTTTGTAGTAATAAAAAAACCTAAAGCTATAGTCGCAACTACGATAAAACTTCTACCTACCCCAATCAGCATTTAGGCTTGCCACCTATCAATTTTATACATAGGATGCGACTGTTGGGTCTCGATTTGGCTCCTCTACCCGACCTACGGTATGAAGTGCATCAATAAGAAAAATTGAATATTACTGCAATCTTACTCGAGGATCCGCAATAGTATAAGAAATATCTGTTAAAATTAAGCCCAATATATACAATAACGAACCTAAAAATACCATAGTGCGAACAATAGCAAAATCTTGAGAACTAATAGCCTCAATAGTATAGCTACCCAACCCTGGAATACCAAAGAAATTTTCTGTCAATAAACTCCCAAGAAACAATAATGGCAAAATAGCAACTACATTCGTGAGAATTGGTATCAATGCGTTGCGCAATACATGTCTCGCCATTACTTTATTATCACTTAAACCTTTAGCTCTAGCAGTACGTACATAATCGCGATATACCTCTTCTAAAAATAAAGTTCGATACCATCTGACACCAGTACCAATTCCACCAATTATGCCTATTATAATGGGTAATATTAAAAATTTATAAGCTGTAATGCCAGTATTATAACCAGAAATTGGTACTAAATGCAGCAATTTACTAAATAGATATTGGCCACCTATTATATAAAACATCGTAGAAATCGACATTAGTACTATACAAAGCACCATTCCCCAAAGATCTAGATAAGTACCACGAAATAAGGCTATAAAGAAGGCAACTTGGATATTGATAATTAAACCTAAGATCAGAGTAGGCAACGCGATGGCTAAACTAGGCCATAAGCGTTGCGAAATGTCATAGCCAATATTACGTCCACTGTCTGAAGCTCCAAATTGTAGAAAAAATAGGCGTACTGATTTGGTAAAAAAGATGGTATGCGTAATCTGTTTTAAACCTTCTACTGTAGCGTTATATAATAAAGGGAGATGGTAGCCATGTTCTTTTTTCCAAATTTCAATGGCCTCAGGTGTCACTCGTTTAATTCCCAACTGCATTCGAGCCATGTCGTCAGGAGAATTGACTACAAAGAATAGCACAAAGGTAATAATATTTACCCCTATTAGGATTGGAATAGCATATAGAATACGTCTAATTAGATAGGCAAACATGCAGGAAATACTCCTTGGTTAAATTTGAGATTTATCCATCGTTTGTAGCTCACGTAACTTGGCATACTTACTAAAAGTATTAAAACAACCAATCATCACATGCACTAAACCTGGTATACCATCTAATATCCCTAATCTTAAAAAATAGATCCGAATAAAACGCCATACAGGGCGTAATAATAGATCTATTATAGTAGCTTTCTTTCCTTGAGCATATAATAATTCTGCTTGTAATTGTGTATAATTATTTTGTTTAATTAGATATTGGGACAGGGATTGTGCTGATTGATGCAGCAAGTCTCCCTTAAGATGTCCTATTGTACCATTGATTTCAACTTGTTCATGTACTGAACGCTCTTGCCAATTGCCATAACGACGATCAAATAACCGTAGATGTGAGTCAGGATAACCTTCACCATGCAATAGCCATTGATCCATGAATTGATTGCGACAATTCATTAGATACCCTGCATTAGGAATAGATTGTTGCTGCATAAGTTTTTGAATAGAGCTTGTAAGTTCAGGACTGAGCCATTCGTCGGCATCTATAGATAGTATCCAGTTGTTTGTAGCTAAATTTGCTGCATAGCGTTTTTGAGCACCAAATCCTGCCCATTCATGGTATTTTACATTATGGGCTAGTTTTTTGGCAATTTCTAACGTATTGTCATTGCTTCCAGAATCAATAACGATAATTTCATCAACCCAGACTACACTTTGGAGGCAACGTTCTAAAGTAGTAGCAGCATTTCTAGTAATAATAGTGGCAGTAAGGAGATTGTTGGGTTTCATGGTTTGCTGATAGCAATTTCTTTTAGTAGGGGGCGCATTGCGCACCATAATTTATTTAGAACAAGGGTGCGCGGTGCGCACCCTACTATGAATCTTGAGATGCTTGGAGACCAGTATTCCAATTAAAATTTGGGCCACATAATGGGATAAAAACTAATTTAGTCTCCCCAATATCAATAACATCCCAAGCATTAAGCTGTGTGAAACTGCCAACAATCTGTTCATTAAGATAAGTGTTACCGCGACTTTCTCCTGGCGCGATATAGAATTTATTGTATCGAACGTCAAAGTTAATCTCTGCATGACGCTCTCGAGAAACTGTATTATCGCCTTTAATACAGATACTCATATTACTACTGCGGCCAATAAAATTACGATTGCTGTAAATACGAAAGTCTTGCCCCTTATCTTTGCCATCAATACAAATTAGCCAACCTACTACTGGATCAAATTTTAATTTTTTATCGAAAACTCCAACGGTTTTACTATCTTCTACAGGAATTCTGGGGTTGTTGATTGGTATTCCAACCTGTTGCTCTATCTCATTGCTTGGTGTATTCTGTGCTTTTAGCGGTACAGGTGAAACTATTTCTCCAATGGTTTTTCCTGTATCTATTGGTTCAATTGATATACCATGGACTGGACAATATGGACAATTTGAATGTTGATTAGGATCATAAAAAGTGCTACATTTATTGCATTGAATTAGTTTAGAACTCATAATATTGTACTGTTAGGAAAAACGATTTTAGATATAGTTATGCCGTGCGTAACTTCTCAATAATTTAGGTCATCTGGTGTTGAGGATGCCACCTGTATCATAACAGGTTTTGTTTCGTTCCCACTCTATGCGTGGGAAAGATCACGTAAATTACTTTGGAAGCAAATGAAGGATGTCTTGATTTTTGCCAGAAGATACGAAAGTAATATATTTAAAGCAGCTATAATCTGGTTCCAAGGCACCAGATGCTATGTTCTTGAGAAGTTACAAATTTGTCAAGTCAAAAAACTGGATGGTCAAGTTTCAGCTTCCAGATTTTAGCTAGCATATGTAATGTATATCTTCATGAGCAGTAGAAAGTTATTAGTGACCAGCTCCTAATCAGAATTACTTCCATCGATCCAGTTGAAATTGGAACCACATAAAGCTACAAATAATAACTTAGTTTGACCAATTTTAATAGTATCCCAACTATCAAGAGGCGTAAATGCCTTTACAAGTTTTGCATTAAGATAAGTATCATCACTGTTCTTTGTTGCAATATAAAATTTGTTAGAACGAGCATCAAAATTTATCTCTGCATGATGGGACTCAGATATTGCGGCATCGTCTTTAATACAAATATCCATATTATTGCCACGACCAATAAAATTTCGTTCACTATAAATGCGAAAATCTTGCCCTTTTGCGCTACCTTCAATACAGATTAACCAACCTACTAGAAATTTTATAGTGCAACGTGTTTTGAGATCTTGTGGCCTTTTGAGAGAGTCAATTCTTTGGGGTACTTTTTTACTCGATTCTGAGGAGCTTGAATTTTGAGTGCCAATGGTTTCTCCAACATCTTGCCAAGATGGTAAAGGAATTGGGCAATAAGGACAGTTAGTATGTTGATTTGGATCATAAAAATGTTGGCATTTACTACATCGAATCATATTAGTACTCGCTCGCAATATTATAATTAGGCTAAAACAGTTGGTGGGCATTCTTCATTATCCCCAAAAGTAGTTTACATTTTTTGAATAGAGAACAACGTATTCATATCAATAAAGTGTAAACTGGAAAATGGAGGATGTCTTGGGAATGTACGCAATGCGTAACCTGCTTAATAATTCGTGATAATGTAGCTTGTGAAAGAGGTAGCAAGCAAATGCCATATATTAGACATTATCCGAGACCCTCTACCAGATTAACAAACATAAGGCTATTGTTAAGGTATAGATTCCTGCTTTCGCAGGAATGACGGTTTTCGGATAATGTCTATTATTGAGAAGTTACCGCCGAAACATGGGCACAAGCAAAACTAACAGCGGAATTAACAACAGAAAAAATCGCTCATTCCAAATACGAGTTGTATCATTAAATGTATCTGGTTCAATGTGAGACTGTGCTGTCGCCTGCAAAATGGCTTTAGTGTCAGTTTGACGAAAGCTTGCTTGCTGATAAAATCCTTGCCCAGCTTCAGCTAAACGTATCAATTCCGATTCATGCAAAGAAGAAATAATTGGCTGACGCTTCCTATCTAACATAGCTTGACCATAAGCGTTGGGTATTATAGTTCCTTTGGTTGTACCAATTCCCAAAGTAATAAGTTTAATACCCTTATGAGCTAATTGCCGAATCTTATCGCCTAAGCCAGACTCATCAAAATCCCCATCTGAGATTAACAATATAGTTTTAGAACTGTCTTTTGAGAGGCCATTCAATAAAATCTCGGCTCTATCCAAGGCTTCTAAAAGACGACTGCCTTGTAATTGAGTTAAACTAGTATCAATAGCTGGCAGTGCCTTTAGTAAAGTTCCCATATCTTCCGTGATAGGCGTTATAATATAAGGAACCGATGCAAAGGCAATGAGACCAACACGGGTGGTATGATTTAGCCTCAATAGATCTTGTAATTCTTGCTTGGCACGTTCTAAACGCGATGGCGCAACATCAGTAGCCTGCATCGAACGCGAAATATCTAATAATACTAGCAGATTATTGCCAGGATGAAATAAGCGTATATCTGTATAATCCCAGCGTGGCCCAGCCATAGCCAAGATAGCCAAAATCCAAAGTAATACCCAATATCTAAACCGGCTCCAACGTTCTTTTGGTTCTAATTCTTGGGTTCCTGAAAGATGCGGCAATAGATGCAAATCTGCATATAGATGAATGGGGGTTTGTTCAGCTAGTTTGGCACTGCGCAAGATCCACCAAACAAGAGGAAAGATGGCTATTAAACCTAGTAACCACCAAGGTTGGGCAAAATGGAAATGAAATTCAAGCACGACTAGGTTGCCTTGTTAAAAAACGTTTGCGTCCTTCAGGTAAAGCTCCTAATATTAGCAACACTATTAGAGCTAATCCTAATGGCCAACGATATAGCGGAATAGGTAAAAATGCGGTACGAGTCTCTACTTGGGTTTTTTCTAATTCATTTATATCGCGAGATATTGCGGCAAGAACTCTGGCATCCGTAGCACGAAAATAGGCACCACGAGTAATACTAGCAATACGTTTAAGGGTGGTTTCATCCATTACTAGATCATCTCGGTATCTAATCTCGCCCTTTTCATAAATGGGAATTGGGGTTTTATTGCTACCTACACCAATTACATAGATACGTATTCCCGCACGAGCTGCTAATCTAGCAGCCGCTAAAGGTGAAAATAAGCCGTTAGTGCTGTCTCCATCTGCTACTAGGATCATCACTCGTGAAGCTTCAGGACGATCTCGTAACTTTTTAGTTCCTAAAGCAATGGCATCTCCTAACGCAGTGCCTTGTCCAGCTACATTTGGTAATAGGCCAGTTAACAATTGCTGTACTGCATTACGATCTAACGTTAGAGGTGATAAAACAAAGGCTTGGCTGCCAAATATGACTAATCCTATGCGGTCTCCTTTACGTCCTTTGATAAATCGGTTCATGACACCTTTTACGACCTGCATTCTGGTAACCTGGTTGCCTTGTACGGTAAAATCTAGGGCTTCCATAGAATGCGAGGCATCTATAGCTAGTAATAAATCATAGCCTGGTGATTTTTCTTCAGTGCGCGGAGTACGCCATTGCGGACGCATAAGAGATAAGACTAGCAAGAGCCATAGCAATGCCAATAGTACAGTGTAGAGTAGATTTGTCAAATCACGTTTGGGATTAAGGGTTTTAAAGCTGGCACGTAATTGTTCTAAATGCGGATGTAGGAGGGTGATACGTTGCCCGATTTCTTGATAGGTATTTTTAGTATCAGATTTTAAGTGCCAATATGCGTATACTAGCAAGGGCAATGGTAATAACACACTCATCCAGGGCCAATAAAATTCAAACATTATGTCTGTTCTAACTTAGATTGTTTCAAGGGGCGACGTAACCAAGCTGAAGCTGCGTCAATTAATTCTAATAATCGCTGCATATCGGCAGGTACCAAATCGGGTGGAGCATACGGTAAGGTCAATAATAGTTGACCACGTTCGGTCCAAGCATAATCTGGATCTTGGTCATTCAACCATTGTAGCCAAGAGAGCCCTGTCAAACCAGCGCAAGCATCGCGCCCATATTTGGTCATTGCGATACGACGCAATAATTCTGAAAGTTCCCTAGCTGTTTTCCAGGTTTCTTGGGTAGATACACGTCGGCGTAGTGCCCGAAGTTGGTGGGCGGCATCCCATTTCCAGGAAAGAGTTATTATAAATGGATTAGGGATCTTGTACATTTTTAGTAAAAAATGCTTTATGATCCATAGGGTTAGCATAAAACCTCCTAGCAACAGCCACCATCCTGGAGCTGGTGGCCACCAGGGAATAGGGTCTAAGCCTTTAATGTCTCGTAGTTGATAGATAACTGGTTTAGTTGAGTTTTTAGGTTCAACCCCTACAATAGCATTATGATCTATAATATCTATAGTATCTATATTATCTATAGCATTCATATTATACTTTTCACCATAATTCACAAAATTTTCATTATTTTAGAGGCGATTACGCTTCGCTAATCGCACCTACAGAACTAGTTTATACAGATAAGATATTAAAGTGTTTCTGTTGTAGTTCAATTTTACTATTAATTGGCAATGAATCAGGTAATTTTTCATAAAATAGTACAGCTATTTCACAGGGTTCGACTAATTCAGTAATAAACTGCTTTTGCACCTCGGTGACTTCTCCAAACAAAGCTAATAAAAATTTGCGGTTATGGTGATTTTCTTTAGGATTATCATGAAATAATTTCTTATAGCGCATAATTTGCCCAAAACCAGCATCCAGTTTTTCGATATTTTTAATTTCAATTACAAAATGATCGTTGACAATATCCGCATACCCAGGAAATGGTCCATCTATGTAATAATGTTGTACACCCTGAAATACATTGGCCAGATGTTCTTGAAAAGTTTGTTCTTTAGTAAATTTGTTAAGTTGTTTTACCAGCGCAAGATTTTCGGCTTTTAGTGCAGCGTTGTTAATTTTTAACTGCTCAATTTTTTGTAAAATAGGCAGTTGCTCAATATCATCAGGCAGAGTAATTTTAGTGCTGATATGTTCGGCTAGTGTGCTGTGAAGAGTTTTTAAGTAGGATTTGGCTTTAAGTTTTTTGGGGCTGTGTTTATAAGCATAAAACTGGATAATTTGATGGCTATTTTCCGCCTTAATAATTACCAAGCCTTGGGTGTTGGGGATATAAATATCTTGTGGGGTAAAATGTTGGTTGATAATTGCATCCATATCATTCACACCACCACAGATAATAGCAATGCTATCTTTAGATATGCCGTATTGTTGTGAATTGGGATCGTAATAATATTTTATTGTGCCAATGCGGCCTTTTTTGTATTCAAACGGTTCTTGAGATGTCAGTAGTTGGTGTAGAATTTTATCAATCTGTTTGGATTCGTTCTGTTCAGGAATAGGCATGTAGATAAATTGTTGGTATACATATTCCGTCATGCCTTTGCGAGCGAACAGTTTTAGGAATTTGCCAGCACTATTTGGGGGTAGCTGTTTTAGGTCTCCGCCTTTTATTCTTAAGTTTTCGAGCTTTTTTTCCCACTTGCCATCGTAATAACCTAGCAAGTCAACAGAAATCTCAGAAAATACTATTTTGATATGTTTGTAATGCTTTTTTGGCGAATTTCCCGTGGAGGTATCAAGAAAAATTTCTTTATCTTTCAACATACTAGACAAAGCAGTTTTGTAATTTCCCGTGGAGGTCAACACATCTTGAAGAGTTTTTAATGCCACTCCACACATAGTTGCTAAAGTGGATATACTACAGCCAGTTTTTCCAGTGGGCTTATGGATACATAATTCTAAGCCCTCTTTAGTAATGCCAAATAGCCAAGTGTCATCATCTTGATATATTTTTTGCATAATTTTGATCTCTGGTTTTATATGCTCAAAATCTACTTTTAGCGAATTTTACGTGGAGGTAGCAAGAAAATTTTCTTTATCTTTCAATGCTTTATACAAAGCAATTTTGCAATTTTACGTGGAGGTCAGCCAATTTTGTTTAAATCTATTTGGCATTTTTTAAACCTTATTTTCAAGTTTAACTGTATAGATAAATACTAATTATTTTACTAAATCTCGCGTTTAAGCTAAAGATATAACAATATCTATATTGTTTCAAAAAGGCAAGTGTCATCATCTTGATGTGTTTTTTGCATAATTTTGATCTTTTGTTTTGTATACTCAAAATCTACTTTTAGCGAATTTTAGGTGGAGGTAGCAAGAAAATTTTCTTTATTTTTCAATGCTATATACAAAGCAATTTTGCAATTTTAGGTGGAGGTCAGCCAATTTTGTTTAAATCTATTTTGCATTTTTTAAGCCTTATTTTCAAGTTTAACTGTATAGATAAATGCTAATTATTTCACTAAATTTAGTAATCGCACAATTCATTATACTCGACTATCCAGTTTTCTAATATTGACTTTTAAATTAATTTAGCTTCGTATGA
>LFCU01000088.1 GCA_001044195.1 Candidatus Achromatium palustre | reverse complement strand
ACACACTTATCATACTCTTCTTGGCCATAAGTTATCTTTGTTCATAATTTTATATAGCATTATCAAATACATATATACCCACAAAGGCGGTAGAATCAGAAAATTTTATTTGTTCATGAATTACTAATTTGGTAGTCATCCAATTTATTTAGGATAGTAAAAGAAACCAGATAATGTGGGTGTTTGTAATCTATTCTAATAGATTGATATACTACCATTAAATTTTATTGTAGCATTGATAAATTTCTGATTCTACGGCTTTCTGTGGGCATATAACTATTTGATGATATTATATAAAATTATGGACAAAAGTAACTTATGGCCCTCACCACCTATCACTTTCTTTAAAACACTAGTTTTTCTTATACCGTAGATCAATGGCTTACGATACAGCTTAGGTGGTGAGGTGATTTTTGATTGTTAATAAGGCAGGTTGAACTGCCTAGTTCTTCGGTCATTTTCGTCAATAGCACTTACACTTCGCAAATGGATAGCCGCTAACAGAGAGTGAATTACCTAAAAATGTCCAGCTTTGTCCAAGTTTTTAGGAACAGGATAAGATTGAATTAGCGACGCATCAACAAAGTATGAGGCCGATCCTCATGTCGAAAATAAAATGCTGTTAACTCATCCGATAAATTAGGCATTATCTCTCCAATACGCACCAACGCCTTTTCTAATATAGAACGCTTACTATCATGCTTTGGAATACTAGCAAGCGCATCTATATCAGCAAGACGCACTAAATTGGTAGCTTCCAATACCATCTTTTCAATATTACTTAATCCAACATTAATGCTAGATTCCTTAGGTAAGGATTTCACTAATCCTTGAAGTTTACTGAGATTAAAAGCCAAAGAACGAGGATTACGCTCATCTTGAAAGACTAGATCTAACAATGCTCCAACTCTAGTACCTGTTTGATAACGCCGTCGATAGGTAATTAAACTATCTGTAACCCCCAATATCGATTCTGCTAATAGGCTTTCACTACGATCCCCACTTTGTGGTACCAATGTCGTCTGTAACAGGGTTGTAGTGTTGGTTATCCGCTCAACACGACGGCCTATTTCCAAAAATAGCCAGCCTTGACTATGCGTCATATTTTCTCTAGTTAAGCCTGTAAATGCTACTAAAGCTGTTATTAAAGGATCTAATCTATCTAAAGCCCCTTCAAGTTCAGTTATAGGCTGCTCAACTAACATAAGGGTTTGTTCATCAATAGAGTTTACTATACGCCATGTATCCATAGACATCCGATCCCGCACTGACCAGGCTGCTAAACCTAGTGCCTGTAAAGTCTGCGGTAAACCACCAATGCGCTGTAAATCGGTTAGCAACGATAATAATTCTGGATCTGGATGGGCTAATAATTTTACTGCCCCTTCACCAACAAAACCAGGAAAAGTAAGCGTTTGTTGTGTTAACGCAGCTAACAGCAAATGCAAGCAATGATCTTGCTCTAATTCTTGCATTCCACCTAAGCGTTCATTGATTCTTAGTACTATTATTCTTAAAAGCCTAACTAAGCCTTCGGCGCGTTCTGCATAACGACCGATCCAATATAGATTGTCTGCAACTCGGCTGGAGACTTCACTTATTACTCGCACTGCAGGACTATAAGTACTTGGAGTTACTAAGAGACTGTCTGGTAAAACAGGTTCTGAGGCTAATACCCAAGTATCCTTGCCCAAACCACCTAAATGATTGGAGACAATTAAACTATCAGAGTCAGAAGCAATGCGAGTAAGTCCACCAGGCATTACGGCATAACCTTCATTTTCTGCTACTAAAAAAGTTCTAAGAACCGCCATCCTAGGTTCCAAACGCTGCTGATCTAAGATAGGTGCAGTGGCCGCTGGTACTATTTCTTGGCCTACATAAGCGGCTGGGGTCGCTAAAATCGCAGCTTTAAGATCGCTAAGTTCATTACTACTTAAATTCGAACCCAAAAGACACTGTTTATCAGCACCATCTCTAGTACGTTTGATAATTAGATTGGACAAATTATCTAGGACAAAGTTTAAATCTTTAGCGCGACCGCACCACCAAGTTTGGACTCCTAGAATTTCTAATTCTTCCCCCAAAAGTTCTTTGCAGATAGCTGGCAAAAAAGCCCCTAGTGCTGGATGCTCTAAAATTCTATTCCCTAAAGCATTTGCTAAAGTAACATTGCCTGCTCGAACTGCTTGTAATATACCTGGAACTCCTAGCATAGACTCACTACGTAGCTCTAAGGGATCACACTGTATGTCATCTACTCTACGTAATATTACATCTACTCGTTCTAAACCATTTAGAGTACGCGCCCAAACCGCACCATCTCTAACCGTTAGATCATCTCCCTGAACTAAAGTATAGCCTAAATAGTTAGCTAGATAGGCATGTTCAAAATAGGCTTCATTACGTGGCCCTGGTGTCAATAAGACCACGCGAATTGAATCGGCAGGACGCGGTGCTAAGTTACGCAAAGTGGTTCTAAGAGTACGAAAAAATCCTGCTAGACGATGTACATGGGAATCTCTGAAAAGACTAGGTAAAACTCTGGATAAGACCATACGATTCTCTAAAGCATAGCCAGCTCCTGAAGGTGCTTGGGAGCGATCTCCGATAATTCGTAAATCTCCATTAGGTAGACGAATGAGATCAGACGCATAAAAGACTAATGGCTGTTTGCCTGGAACTTCAATACCATCGCAAGGTAACAAAAGACTATCTTGATCAAATATCAATTCTGCTGGTAATAAGCCACACTGTAATAATTTCCTAGCCCCATAAAGATCCAGCATAATTTGTTTAAGTAATTCAGCTCGCTGTATTAATCCATGTTCTATGGTTGCCCAGTCATCACTTTTGATTAATAACGGAATAAGATCTAATTCCCAAGGACGCGCAATGCCTTGCGGATCTCCATATATATTATAGGTTACTCCATTGTCACGCAGTAATCGTCTTGATTCGCGCCAACGTACTCTAAGACCATCAGGTCCTATATTTTCTAAAGCACTTGCCAAATAACGCCAGTGCGGTCGTATTTGGCCATCATGTAGATACATCTCGTCATAACTACCAGGCGCAGGTTGATAACCACGGCAATTAGAATTTACCGTAGAATCAGTTATTGTTGCATCGATCATGATAAATTTATTCTTTAGTTCTACTTTGTCATATTGATAATCGTAGGTTGGGTTGCCAAACGGACGGCAACCCAACCTACGATAATTAAGGTGCGCAATGCGCACCCTACTAAAAACTTACAAATTCTAAGTGATTGATTTTTTTTGTAAAGAATTAAAATTTTTATCTAATAAAATTAGTTAATTATAAAACAATAGATATAACATCTAACTAAATTTTCAAAAAAATGATTCATAAGCTATAGAAATTTATATTATCAATATTATATATTATAGATAACCAATCTTAAACTCATCCAAGAGGTATTATTTATGTTTAAACAAGCTCTCATGCTTGTAATATTAGGCTTAGTAAGTGGGATTACTAACGCTGATGATGCTTTACGTTCTATGGCTCAACAACAATTTAAACCCATCCCACTTAATCCACCAAGCGTTAAGGGAAATGATTTAACCCCAGAACGCATCGAACTGGGCAAAAAGCTCTTTTTTGATCCTAGACTATCTGCCAGTGGTGTAATTAGCTGCAACACCTGCCATAACGTAGGTATGGGTGGTGATGACAACATGCCTACATCTATTGGACATGGCTGGGCCAAAGGACCACGTAATTCCCCAACTGTATTTAATTCTGTATTTAATATTGCCCAATTTTGGGATGGCCGAGCTGCGGATCTAAAGACCCAAGCCAAAGGTCCAGTACAAGCTCATGTAGAAATGGCTAATACCCCAGAAAATGTAGTGACTACCTTAAGCAGTATCCCTGAATATGTACAGGAATTTGGGGCAGTTTTTCCTCAAGATAAAAATCCTGTAACCTTTGATAATATGGCTATCGCCATTGAAGCCTTTGAAGCAACCTTGAACACTCCTCATTCTCGGTTTGATAAATGGTTGGCAGGTGATGATAAAGCCATGACCAATCAAGAACAAAATGGTCTCAAACTGTTTATGTATAAAGGCTGTTCTAGTTGCCATAATGGGGTTAATATCGGCGGCCAAAGCTACTTTAAATTTGGTTTAGTAAAAAAACCTTCAGATGCTGTGTTACCGCCTGAAGATTTAGGTCGTTTTAAAGAAACCAAAAATGTGGCTGATAAGTATGTATTTCGTAGTGCGCCATTACGCAATGTAGCCTTGACTGCTCCATATTTTCATTCTGGTGTTGTTTGGGATCTAGAAGAAGCTGTAGTTATTATGGGTTCTAGTCAACTTGGCATCAAGTTAAGTTCTGATGAATCCAAAGATATCACAGCCTTCTTGGGTACTTTGACGGGTGTTGCTCCAAAGATTGTATACCCCATCTTACCACCACGTACCGCAACTACCCCTAAGCCTAAACCTTAAACCTTTAGTCAAAAAATCCATTTTGCCTTTTGGTAAATAATAACGTGTTGAGTTGCCGTTGGTTTGGCAACCCAACATTCAAAAGTTTTTTGATACTCAACTATCCAGTTTTCTGATATTGACTTTTAGCTTTGTATGACATATGTAGGGCGGGAGAGCGAAGCGATCCCGCCTTTTTGAAAATGTCACTATTTTTACATTGCTATTTCTACCCAATTTAGGCATTATTTCAAAGCAGTAAATTTATATAGAAGGCGGGATCGCTTCACTCTCCCGCCCTACAAATTTGCTAAGTGATCGTAGGGTGTGCATCGCGCACCATAAAATAGAAGAAGGTGCGTACCCTACAATATAACAAAATTATAAGTAGTAGTCCAAAAATATTTTAACATTTTTGGTCCTAGTATTTTATTGATTTTTAGTGAAACACAATGTTAAAAGACTTATGGGTATGTACTTATATAGCTCCACCTAAATGGTTAAATGATAATGAATGTAGAGACCTTAAAAGAGATTATCAAAACAGAACTTCCAAACTGTTTAAGGCAAGATCCTAGTATAAAAAAGTATATTTTAGATTTCACTAGGTACGAATTTGCTGATCGTTTAGAGACCCAAGACCGATTTTATGACATTTTAAATCAGTTAAAAGTTCATATCGAAGCACAGGATAAAAAATGGGATGAACAAAATAAAAAATGGGATGAACAAAATAAAAAGCTAGATCAAGTTTATCTAGAGTTACGCCAGGAGCGCGAAGCGCAAGAGAAAAAATGGGAAGAGCAAAATAAAAGATGGGAGGCTAACCAACAGGAATTATATCAACTTAATCAAAAGGTTGCAGAACAAAGCAAAAGGCATGAAAGAAGTATCGGAGCCTTAGGAGCGCGTTGGGGTCTGCAATCAGAAAAAGCCTTTCGTGATGCCTTAGCAGGAATTTTGGAACAAAGCTTTGGAGTTCAAGTGCTAAATATCAATGAATATGATAAAGAGGGTATAGTCTTTGGTCGTCCAGATCAAGTAGAATTAGATGTGGTGGTTAAAAACGGCTTACTAATAATATGTGAATTAAAATCCTCAATCGATAAAGCTGGAATGTATATTTTTGAACGCAAGGTAAGATTTTATGAAAAACTCCAACAACAAACTGCTAACCGAATGATTGTCATTTCACCAATGATTGATGCTAGAGCACACAAAGTAGCAGAAAAATTGGGGATTGAAACCTACGGTGATTCACTTGATGTACAGAGCTTATGAATGTAAAATAGACATTATCCGAAACCCTCTATCAATCCAGTAACCATAAAGTAAAAATGGGGGGTTCGGATAATGTCTAATTCTGGACGATATTCTAAGCTGCATATCGAGTATTTATTATAGATAGTTTAGATAGTTGAGTTTAAAATCCCTAAAGCTTAGACCACTGCCTAGATTTTGTTTTGTGATATATTTTAAGTAGAATTATTAATCTGCTATTAAACCTATTACCTATTTAAGTATAACAATTTTCTGGAATAGAACATACAGTAAATTAATTATTTTCTTAAATATAGCATAGCAATATATTTATGATTTATGATTTAATACGATTAATCGGCATCCTTCATTTCCAGTTTACACTTTGACGTATCGTTGAAGTATCGTTCCCACGCTCTGCGTGGGATGCAGTTGGTGACGCTTCGCGTCACAAAAATTTAAATTGTTCACTACTTTTTCGTCAAAGTGAAGGATGCCGATTAATCATCAAGCTTTTTTTAAGTGTTTATAACTAATATGCTACTTAAAAATACTTTGGTAACCAATGACATATTTTGTAAACACATTGAATTAACATGGGAATAACAATGATAATAACAACCATGGAGATAATAACGTGAGGATTGGTGTTCCAAAAGAAATTAACCTGGAAGAGACGCGGGTAGCAGCAACTCCAGAGACCGTAACCCAATTAAAGAAGCTGGGCTTTGAAGTAGCAATTGAAACTGGAGCTGGAGCGGCGGCCAATTTTCCAGATGCTGCTTTTCAAGACCAAGGAGCTGAGATTGTTACAGATACTCAAACCCTGTGGGACCAAGCTGATATTATCTTAAAAGTATTAGCTCCTGAAGAACATCCAGAACTGAATATACATGAAGCTGAATTATTAAAGGCAGGGACGACTCTAATTAGCTTTATATGGCCAGCCCAAAATAAAGAATTAATGGAACGCCTGGCAGCCCGTAACTGCAATGTCCTAGCTATGGACTGCGTACCTCGTATCTCAAGAGCACAAAAACTAGATGCCCTAAGCTCTATGGCCAATATCGCAGGATATAGAGCTGTAATCGAAGCCGCTAACTCCTTTGGACGCTTCTTTACTGGTCAAGTAACGGCAGCTGGCAAGATTCCGCCTGCTAAGGTTTTAGTAATTGGAGCTGGTGTTGCGGGACTTGCTGCCTTAGGAGCTGCTAATAACCTAGGTGCTATAGTCAGAGCCTTTGATACACGCCCTGAAGTTAAAGAACAGATTAAAAGTTTAGGAGCGGAATTCCTAGAAGTAAATATTAAAGAAGAAGGTTCTGGAACTGGTGGCTATGCTAAGGTAATGAGTCCAGAGTTTATCAAGGCTGAAATGGAACTCTTTGCCAAACAGGCCAAAGAAGTCGATATTATCATAACTACTGCACAAATTCCAGGCAAAAAAGCCCCATTGTTAATCGATGCGGCTATGGTTGAATCCATGCGTCCTGGTAGTGTCATCGTGGATCTAGCTGCAGCCCAAGGTGGTAATTGCGAACTTACCGAATCTGGTAAAGCTGTCGTAAAGCATGGAGTGAATATTATAGGCTATTCTACCTTACCAACTCGCCTGCCTACACAAGCCAGTCAACTCTATGGTACTAATTTACGGCATCTGCTTACGGATTTAACTCCCAACAAAGATGGACAAATCAATATCAATATGGAAGATGATGTGATCCGTGGTACTACAGTAATCAAGGATGGTGAAATTACCTGGCCACCACCACCTCCTAAGATCCAAGCTATTGCAGCACATAAACCAGCTTCTGATGCAGCACCAGCAGTGCCAAATGAGCCGAAAAAAAGTAGCGGTTTAGGTCTGGCAATAGCGGTAATGATTGGCATCATTCTAATTGGAGCTGTTGGCTGGGCTGCACCAGCTAAATTTATGGAGCATTTTACCGTATTTGTCTTATCCTGCTTTGTGGGCTATCTAGTAGTCTCGAATGTAATACCAGCCTTGTTTACCCCATTGATGAGCTTAAGTAACGCCCTAAGTGGTGTCGTAGTCGTTGGGGCCTTGCTATTAGTCTCCAGTACTAACACCTGGATTCAAGCATTAGCCGCTGCTGGCACCGTCATCGCTGCCATTAATGCCTTTGGTGGTTTTTTTGTTACACAACGCATGTTACGCATGTTTAAAAAGTAGGAGTTGATAAACATGTTGTTAGAAAATTTAGTGACCCCTGGGTTATTAACCGCAGCCTATCTAATTGCCAGTATCCTAATGATTTCTGCGTTAGGAGGTTTAAGCAGACACGAAACGGCAGTACGTGGCAATCTCTACGGTGCCCTTGGTATGGCTCTAGCTGTCTTAGCAACCATAGCAGGCAGTCAAGTAACTAGCTATACCGTAGTTGCCATAACTTTAGCCATTGGTTTAGTCATAGGCTACATAGCAGCCTATAAGGTCAAGATGACTGGAATGCCCGCAATGGTAGGACTTTTGAATAGTTTTGGCGGCCTATCTTCGGCCCTTGTAGGCTATGCTAGTTATTTAGATGCGATGACTCGTGTCTATAACCCACCATGGACTGCGGCTGAACAGGCGATTCATTCTACAGAAGTCTATCTTGGCGTACTCATTGGGTCTCTAACCTTTACTGGCTCAGTCGTAGCTTTTGCAAAACTCAATGAATATATCACTACCAAACCTGTGTACTTACCAGGGCGACATTTTATCAATCTAGGTATTGGCATCGCTTGTATCTTTATAGGCATTCAGTTTGTAGGAGCTGATTTAGATACTGGCATCCTATACTTAATCCTGATGACTATCTTATCTGGCATCTTTGGAGTCCATCTGGTAATGGCCATTGGTGGTGCGGATATGCCTGTAGTCATCGCTGTCCTTAATACTTATTCAGGCTGGGCTGCTACAGTAACGGGCTTTGTCTTATCTAATAATATGCTCATCATCGCTGGCACTTTAGTAGGTGGTAGTGGCATTATTTTATCCTATCTGATGTGCAAGGCGATGAATCGGAGTTTACTATCTGTCATGGCTGGTGGCTTTGGTGAAGCTGGTGGTACTGTTGTAACAGGGGCTGGAGCTGAACAGGGCGAAGTAGTTCCTATTACCGCCGAAGATACTGGAGACCTATTAGCCAGTGCTAAAGAAATTATTATCGTCCCAGGCTATGGTATGGCTGTGGCTCAAGCACAACATGCTATCTCTGAAATTACTAGAAAACTCAGAGAGCAAGGAGTACAAGTACGCTTTGCTATTCATCCAGTAGCAGGCCGGATGCCAGGACATATGAATGTTTTGTTAGCTGAAGCTAAGATTCCTTATGATATAGTATTAGAGATGGATGAGATCAATGAAGACTTCCCACAAACGGATGCAGTATTAGTGATTGGAGCCAATGATATTGTTAATCCAAGTGCTTTGGATGATCCTAATAGTCCTATTGCTGGAATGCCCGTCCTAGAAGTTTGGAAAGCCAAAACGGTCATAGTCATGAAGCGCAGTATGGCAACAGGCTTTGCGGGAGTACAAAATCCACTCTTCTTTAAAGATAATACCCGTATGCTATTTGGTGATGCTAGAAAGAGTGTAGATGCAATCTTAGGCTCTATTTAGTTTTGAATCTAATAATCATCCTTCATTTGTTTCTAAAATTACTTTACACTTAGAGTTTTGTGATCGTTTCCACTCTCTGCATGGGAACGATAAAACTTACTGTTATTCAGAATTTGTAAATTTTTTGCCAAATGTTCTTTGGTATATTGGGTTGTGGATAAGGCCATCAACCCAATCTACTATTTAGGAAGGGCTTTACGCATAAAATGCACCCACATTCCAAGGGCACTTTGGCCACCCATCTCATTATTTCCCAAAGGTTTAAAATCGTCAAACCCCATCCAAGTAACTACTACTAAACTATGATGGAAACCACAAAACCAGGCATCGCGTACCTGATTACTAGTTCCAGTCTTACCTGCTATATCATTACGTTTGAGAACCCGAGCGCGTTTACCAGTTCCAATGAGAACGACATCTTTTAAGATACTACGCATCATATGTACGGTTCGAGAACGCAATACTCGTTTGATACGATGCTTGGGAATTGTACGACAATTGCGCCTACAAGCTATAAATGGGAGAGGATGAGTAACAACTTTTCCATAAGGATCTTCAATCCGGGCTATTAGGTAAGGTTTTACTTTAAAGCCACCATTGGCAAATCTGGCATAGGCTCCTGCCATTTGAAGTGGGCTTGCTTGGTTAGTACCAAGTGCTAAAGATGGTACTGCTGGGGTTTGTTTGGGAGGAAAGCCAAAACGCTCTATGGCAAATTTCCTAACTTTCTTGATGCCTAAATCTTTTAATAGTTTTACAGCCGCAAAGTTACGCGATTTAACAATAGCCATGCGTATAGATATCTGTCTTACTGGTTTATCTTTCTTTTTTCTACGTCTGCGTTTCCATCTAATCTTATTGGATTTTGCATCATCGATTAAGCTGCTATCTGTGTATCCGCGTTCTAAAGCTGCTGCATAGACAATGGGTTTGAAGGTTGAAGCAGGGGAACGTCCTGCACTTACAGCTCTATTAAATTGGCTATGCTTAAAATCAAAACCACCAACTAGGGCTTTTATGGCTCCATCCTTAGGTGATATAGCAACTAAGGCACCTTCAACTTTTGGCACTTGCGTCAGACTCAATATGCCTCTATTGTTTTTAGTGACTCGAATTAAATAACCAGGTCTTAATAACCTATGAAAGCTTTTGCGAGTTTGCCTTATGGCCCAATAGGCTCCTGATTTACTTAGAGTAGCTTTTTGTCCTGCCCCCAAGTATAAGCGAGCGGTTTTTCTCCCTACCCATAGTACAATGGCAGCCTCCATATTTTTAATAGTTGGATGCTGTGCTAGTAATTTATCCATAGCCCTATTGCTCGATCTAGGCTTGATCTTGGCTTCTGGGCCTCTGTAGCCATGCCGTCTATCATAAGCAAATAAAGCACTTGCTACTACTTGTTGGGCGATCTTTTGGAGTTCAGAGTCTATAGTTATCGTAATCTTAAACCCAGAAGTATAGATGGATTTGCCATAACGTTCGTGGAGTTTAGAGGATTTTTTAAAAAATTTGCGTACCCGATATCTTGCTAATTCTTGAACATATGGGGCGTTAAATTCTATAGTAGGTGGTTCTGGAAGCTTTGCCTCTTCAGGGGCTTCCTTGGCTGTTTCATACTGCTGTTTATTGATCCAGCCTAATTTTAGCATCCGATTTAGGATGTGAACACGACGTTCAATGGCTTGTTTGGGGTGGGTTACTGGATTGTGAATAGATGGTGCTTGTGGGATACCAGCTAAAGTGGCCATTTGTGCAAGGCTAAGATCTTTGACTTTTTTGTTATAGTAAGTCGATGCTGCTGCGGCAATCCCATAAGTATTATGTCCAAAAAAGATCCGATTTTGATATAGTTCAAAGATTTGTTGTTTTGATAAAATGGCCTCTAGGCGCAGTGATAAGATTAATTCGGACAGCTTGCGTTGGATATTTTTTACTGGGCTTAGAACTAAATTGCGCACTAGCTGCATGGTGATAGTGCTGCCACCTTGCGATAGGCCACCAGTATCTAGTAGGTTTACAGCAGCTCGTCCTAACCCTCGCATATCAAAGCCATGATGTTCAAAGAATCTAGTATCTTCAGCGGCTAGAAATGCTTTAATAAGTAACGGTGGGGTATCAATATAACGGATAGGGGTGCGGTATTGGGAACCAAATTGTCCCATCAATAAGCCTTCAGCATTATAAATAGAGATTGGTCTTTGTAATGGAAGATAAGTTGTTGCGAGATTTTCTGGCAATATTGGGATGACCCAGAGGTATAGGGCAAATATTCCTAGGGTAGTAATAAATAATCCATTGAGAAATAGAATTATTGGTGCAATAAATAAGCGTATTGCTTGTCGTACCCAAAGCCACCACATTGATGGTAGTGCGAAACTCCATATTTTAAAGAGCTTGGGACTGTCATCTGGTAAAGGGTTGGGGAGAGAGCTGAGCCACCAATCATAAGGCAAGTGGCTAAGTACATCTTGATTGTATTGGATAGACACCAGTAATTATCCTAAAAAACCGTTCCTATAATTATCTAATATTGTTTAATTGCATCTAGTGCCGAACTGCCTTAAAATCCCTACCACACCACGAAAAATGTTTTATGGTTACGGTTCATCCGATAACTGCTCCAAATAATGATCTCGTGCAGTTTTAGCACGAGTAAATATGTCTAATAATTGCGTTCCAGATGGATCCCCTAAGGCATCTGTTAAATTATGTAATTCTTCAATAAATTTTTGCAATGTTACACGCAGAGCATCATTATTAGCAAGACATATATCTCGCCACATCAAAGGATTACTAGAGGCGATACGACTAAAATCCCTAAAACCACCAGCTGCATATCGAAAGATCTCATTATTATCCTGCATATTTGCTAATAAATCTACTAAACCAAATGCTAACATATGAGGTAGATGGCTAGTAGCGGCTAAGATCCCATCATGATGGGCTGCACTCATATAGATTACATTAGCACCACAAGCCCGCCACATACGTTCAACTAGGTTGGTAGCTTGTGGATTAGTATTTGCAAGCGGCGTTAAAATAACGCGACTGTTTTGATAAAGACTGGCAAAAGAGGCTTCGACACCGCTGTGTTCAGTGCCTGCAACTGGATGTCCTGGTACCATATTATTGGGGACAAAGCCAAAACTACGTTGTGCATCTTCTATAACACTACTCTTAACACTCCCACCATCTGTTATTATAGTATGTTCAGCTAAGGCATGTTTAATACTGTTAAAAATATTGGCCATTGCTCCCAAAGGCACTGCCAAAAATACTAGATCCGCACCTTGTACAGCACGCACTGGATCATCTGTAGCATGATCAATGACTCCTAAGGCTAAAGCACGTTCTAAATTGGGCCATCCACGACCACAGCCAATAATCTCGCCAACAGCTCCAACTTTGCGCAGTGCTCTTGCTAAGGAGCCACCAATAAGACCAACACCGATTATAGTAAGGCGTTCGATCATTGGTTGAGTACCTGTTTTAAAGCATTTAAAAACCTGGTATTTTCTTCAGGCAAACCGATAGAAATTCGTAAATAATTCGGCATACTGTATGCAGTTAAAGGGCGGGTAATACAGCCCAATTTTAACAATTCTTGATGAATCTGTGTTACTGATTGTTCTTGATCTCCTAGATCTATAGTGATAAAATTAGCTACAGAAGGGATATGGGTAATTCCCAAATCGGCAATTCCAGTAATTAACTGCTCCATACCTGCTGTATTAAGCTGTACTGTTTGTTTTAAATGTTCATGATCATTTAAAGCGGCTATTGCAGCAGACTGTGCTAGATTGTTAACATTAAATGGCTGGCGTACTCGATTTAAAAGTTCTGCTATCTCTGGATTGGATAGGGCATAGCCTACCCGCAATCCAGCCAATCCATAAGCCTTAGAAAAAGTACGGATTACTATCAAATTGGGAAATTCTGCAAGCCATAGACTAGCATCAGGATATTCCAGTTCTGTTACATATTCAAAATAGGCTTCATCAATCACTATTATGACTGATTCTGGTACAGATTTCATAAAAGTTTTCAAGGATGTTTTAGGCAACCAGGTACCAGTAGGATTATTCGGATTAGCTATAAATATAACCCTAGTCTTAGAAGTTATTAATTTCAGCATCCTATCTAAATCATGGCCATAGTTTAAGCTAGCAGCAATTTGCGCATTAGCACCAGTAGCTTGTGTACAGATGGCATAAACTGCAAAGGCATATTGCGAAAATATAGCTTCAGTGTTTTGATACAAGAATGTACGGGCTATTAGATCTATAACATCATTAGAACCATTACCAAGTGTGATGGTATCAGGATTCACATTGTGCCTTATGGATAAGGCTTGGCGTAAGACAAATCCATTTCCATCTGGATAACGCGCCAGATTGGGTAATTGAGCTTGAATAGCTTCTAGAACTTTAGGACTTGTTGGGAGGGGATTTTCATTCGAGGCTAGTTTGATAGATTCGGTGATGCCTAGTTCACGTTCTAGTTCCGCTATTGGCTTGCCTGGTGTATAAGGGGTAAGTTTAGGTATTCCAGGAGTGGTTATATTGAGAAAACTATTGGTATGCCGCATTTGGTTTTGAATTTTAATTTTCTGCTATTGGATAGGAACCTAACACTTTAAGCAAACTGGCCCGTTGTTTTAGTAACGCAAAGGCTTGTTGAGTTTTAGGATCATCTTTATGGCCTTCAAAGTCTACAAAAAATACATATTCCCAAAGACTGGTACGCGAGGGACGTGATTCAATACGAGTCATACTAATACCTTGTTGTGCAAAAGGTTCTAGCAATCCATGGAGTCCACCTACTTCATTTTGGCAAGCCATCAGTAAACTAGTTTTATCACGACCACTAATAGGTACTTCATTGTTTCCTATAACTAAAAAGCGGGTAGTATTACTAGGTTCATCCTCAAGATTCCTAGCCAGGATGTTTACGTTATAGAGTTCAGCCGCCGCTTCTCCAGCAATTGCAGCATTTTCACAGGTTTCTTCGGCAACTTGGCGTACTGCTTCGGCATTGCTGCCTGATGATAGATGTTTTGCTTGTGGCAAATGACGCTCTAACCAGCCACGACATTGTGCAAAAGATTGGGGATGCGAATAAATCCGTTTGATTTGGTTGAATGATTCGCAATGGCTTAAGAGGTGTTGATGGATGCGTAAACATATTTCTCCGCAGATGCGCAATGGTGAGCGTATAAACATGTCTAAAGTGTGATTAATAACACCTTCTGTAGAGTTTTCTATTGGTACTACCCCATATTGACAGGCTCCAGATTCTACATCCCGAAATACATCTGGTATGGTTGCTACTGGTATCGTATCTATAGCGTGTCCAAAGTGTTTTAAAGTAGCGGTTTGAGTAAAGGTTCCAGCTGGGCCAAGATATGCAACTCGTAATGGCTGTTCTAAGGCTAGACAGGCGGATATAATCTCTTTGAACAGCCGTATTATAGTGTCATTATCTAATGGTCCGGGATTATTAGTTTTGAGACGATGCAAGATTTGCGCTTCACGTTCCGGGCGATAAATTCTAACCGCCTTTGCATTGTATTCATGTTTTATCTTTGCTACTTTTTGAGCTATAGCTGCTCGTTGATTGATAAGCTGTAATATCTGAGCATCTAAACTGTCTATTTCGATACGAATTTTTTGTAGTTTAGGTTCAGTATTTATAGAACTCATTCTGGTGTAACACATCCTAGACAGCGTACTGATAGTACTCCATGGATCGCGGATATTTGATCTAGCGTTTCTTGAGGAGGTGGACTATCAGTATCAATGAGAGTTACTGCAATTTCATTACGAGATTTGTTAAGCAGATCATTTATATTTAACCCAGTCTGTCCTAAATCAGTAGAAATCTTGGCTACCATATTAGGGATATTGGCATTGACAATGGCAATACGATAACCTGCGCTTTTTGGCAAGATAATTTCAGGAAAATTTACGGAATTTTCTATATTGCCTTCTTCTAAATAGGCTCTAACTTGTTCTGCTACCATCACAGCGCAATTAGCTTCCGCTTCCTTTGTAGAGGCCCCAATATGCGGCAAAGTAATAACTTTGGGATGGTCTTTTAGGAGATTATTAGGAAAATCGCACACATAAGCATATAGATGTTTATTATCAAGTGCGTCTACTACTGCTTGGTCATCGATAATTCCTTGTCTGGCAAAATTAAGTAGTACTGAATTAGGACGCATTAGTTTCAGGCGTTTCGCGTCGATCATGTGTCGTGTTTCATCATTAAGTGGCACATGGAAAGTAACACAATCACTTCTGGCTAAAAGGTCGTCTACACTAATAGCTTGTTCCACATCGGCAGTAAGCTGCCAGGCTCGCTTTACTGTTATGGTAGGGTCATAACCAATAACTTTCATGCCCAAGGCATGGGCTGCATTGGCTACGAGGACTCCAATGGCTCCTAGGCCAATGACTCCAATGGTACGACTAGGTAATTCAAAGCCTACAAATTGTTTTTTGCCTTTTTCTACGGCTTTATGAATAGTGGTATCGTCTCCAGCCTGCGCTTTGGCAAATTGCCAGGCTTGTCCAATATTACGTGCGGCTATGAGTAAACCCGCTAGTACTAGTTCTTTAACGGCGTTGGCATTGGCTCCTGGGGCGTTAAAGACTGGAATACCTCTTGCAGTAAGCTGGTCTACCGGGATGTTATTAACTCCAGCTCCAGCTCTACCAATGGCTTTAACTGTTTTGGGGATGTCTATTTCGTGCATATTGAAAGATCGCACGAGTATCGCATCTGGATGGACGATTTCAGAGCTTATTTCGTAACTGTCTCGTGGTAGACGTTCTAATCCAGCAACAGCGATATTGTTTAGAGTTAGGATTTTGTACATGGTTTTTAAAAAAATTTGTATACGATTAGGGTAATCGTATAATTTGTAAATGGTCGGGGTGAGAGGATTCGAACCTCCGACCCCTGCCTCCCGAAGGCAGTGCTCTACCAAACTGAGCTACACCCCGTAATCTTGATAGTTTTTTGTGCGATTACGCTAAGGCTAATCGCACCTACACCCCGTAATCTTGATAGTTTTTTGTGTGCTAATCGCACCTACTAATAGGTACGATCAACTGCAAAATCTGCTAAAAACAATAAGGCATCTACATAAGGTGATGGCGGTATATTTTTTAGAGACTCTCGCGCTTGCTGCGCTTCTTGTGATGCTATTTTTTGAGCATATTCAATCGCATCTGTATTTGCAATAGTCTCTAAAATTATATTAAGCTGTTCTCTATTACTACGCTCTATAGCATTACGAATAATCTGGCATTGCGAGGAATTACCAGTTGCCATAGCTCGAATCAAAGGTAAAGTTGGCTTCCCTTCTGCCAAATCATCTCCTACATTTTTGCCAAGCTCTGGATTATTAGAATTATAATCTAGTATATCATCTGTAAGTTGAAACGCAATTCCTAAATGTTTTCCATATTGTGCCATAGCTTCTTCCTGACCTTTGGCTTTTCCTGCTAAGACAGCCCCTAAACGGGTACCTGCTTCAAATAATGTCGCAGTCTTGCGTTCTACTACCTCAAGGTAACTAGCTTCAGTAATATCGGGATTATTACAATTTAAAAGTTGCAAGACTTCGCCCTCAGCAATCCTATTAGTAGCCTGCGCGAACACTTCCATAACCCGCACTGGCCCTATATGTACCATCATTTCAAAAGCGCGTGAATATAAGAAATCCCCTACTAAGACACTTGCTTCATTGCCCCATAAGGCATTTGCGGTTTCTTGATTGCGGCGTAGTTCTGAGGCATCAACCACATCGTCATGCAATAATGTAGCTGTATGGATAAGCTCTATTATCGCAGCTAAATCTATATGTCGTGTGCCCATATAATCGCAGGCATGAGCTGCTAATAATACCGCCATAGGACGCAGGCGTTTGCCACCGCTTTGTATAATATAGCGGCCAATTTGGTTGATTAGGATCACATCCGATGCAAGAGCTTGTAAAATTAGAGTATTTACAGCTTGCAAATCTTTGAAGATTAGCTCCCTAATGTCAGAAAGGTTCATGCAGCGTATAAAAATGCTGAAAAATCTAAAATACTAGATGGGCGGATTGAGGTTGTCAAGTAATATTATCCTTTTAAGGTCACATCTTGCACTTAATAATACGTTTTGATTATTCCCAAAAATCTTGGTACCATATCTTGTGTCAAGGCTCTTAATGTTCATCAGGATATTTAAAAAGCGGCTTAAGCCGCCACAAAAGTTGCCAAGCCAGAACATCAACACCAGCTTGTTTAAGCATTTTTTTCCCTCAAAATATTGTTATTACATTTAGTGTTTGTGACAAAAAAGTATTATTAAGAAATACTGTAGCTTAAGTAATGCGTATAAGTCAAGTATATCAAAATGTCAAAATGCGTGTTTATGCTAGATAATCACTAAATGACCTTCAATAGGAGCCAGACATTTAGTGGTTGAATTTAACTCGATTAATTGATTACGCGCTACTTGTAATTTATGCTCAATAGCTTCATCATCCTGACCTGGATCGTGATGGAATAAATACAAAGTTTCAACTTTAGCTCGATGCGCTAAACCTACAACCTCACTTATAGGAGAATGTCCCCAATTGATGTGTGCTGGATATTCAGGATCTGTATATGTTGCATCTATAATCAATATGGTAGCTTTTTGAATAAAGCTTTCAAGTTTATCTATATAGCCTTGATCTCTGAGGCCACTATTTTCTGGATATAATTCATTATCTGTTATATAGCATATAATATTATCCTGATATTCGACTCGATATCCTAAGCAATGTCCTGGATGATTAAGTAGCATCGTCTTGACTTTAATACGCTGTTCTATATCTAGTATTTCCTCACGCAAATTAGTATAGGAAACCCTAGCACCAAACTCTTGGGCCGTAATTGGAAAATACACCCCATCCATCTGCTCGCGTATATAATCTTCAACACATGTATGCCGTTGACATGGACCAAAAATCTCAATACTATTGCCACGTATATAAAGTGGAGCAAAAAAAGGCAAAGCATTTATATGATCCCAATGGGGATGGGAAATAAAGATCTTTACATCTAAATTTGCTTGTTTACGAGTTGCTAATTGATCTGATAATACTTTTATTCCGGTGCCAGCATCAAATATCAATAATGGCCCACGCGAAAATTCTATACTAACACAAGAGGTATTTCCGCCATATCTTACACTTTTATACCCGGGTACTGGTAGGGTGCCTCGTATGCCCCAGAATGTTAGATGTATTTTATCTTCTATAATGCGTTGTATCTGTTTGCCAAAGGATTTGATTGGAACTGGTTTGTTAATAAACGCATCTGCACCAAGGGCAATGGCATTTTGGCGATCTGATTGGTATGTCTTTCCAGTAATGACTACGATCTTAGTTTTTGTAAGGTGTGGCATTTCTCGCAAGCGTCGACACAGCTCTAAGCCATCCATTCCAGGCATCATTATATCAAGAACCACACAATCTGGATGCCAGTTCTTAATCCGATTTAATGCCTCTTCGCCTGTTTTAGCAGTGGTAACACTGAACCCATCTCGAGCCAGGCAATGTTCGATAATTTGTAAGATAACAGGATCGTCATCTATTACGAACGCATTATATTGTTCTTTGGTAAAAGGGATGGTATTGGTCATCCTTGGTATATTTAGGATATTTTAGATGGTTACCAGTGTACTTTAAATTATCTAGCTTAAATAATATACTATTATATACTAATTTTTAAACTAAATTGTAATTATAATTTGCTTTATTTTTAGTCTATTATGTTGGGTATATATTTAGGTATCAAGTGGCTATATTTTATCAATATTCTATTATGACAGATACTTAAATTATGATAGTATGACAGATACTTAAATTATGACAGATACTCATTGCCATTTTTGATCGTTTCCACGCTCTACGTGGGAACGATCTGGTTAATGTTTTTATGATTGATACTCATTGCCATTTAGATGTTGCAGAATTTAATCAGGATCGCATTCAAGTAATAAATAATGCCTTTAAATTAGGAATACAAGGCATTATTATACCAGGTATTCATGCTACAGGCTTTCAAAATTTATTAAATATAGCCGCCAATAATACACAACTTTATCCAGCATTAGGTTTACACCCTCTATATTTACAGCAACACACTAGCAAGCATTTAGATTATTTAGTATATCTTATTAAACTATATAGACCCATAGCAATAGGAGAAATTGGGCTTGACTATTGGGATAAAAACACAGATAAGACCCAACAGCAATATTTTTTTGAAGCCCAACTTAGTATAGCAACTTCTTTTAAGTTACCAGTTTTGTTGCATGTACGTAAAGCCCATGATCAAGTTTTGAGAATCCTTAGACATTTTGTTATAAATAGAGGGATAGTACATGCCTTCAATGGCAGTTTCCAACAAGCTCATAAATATATAGATATGGGATTTAAGCTGGGATTTGGTGGCATGTTAACATACACTGGATCTCGAAAATTACATAGCCTGGCCAAATCTTTACCAGCACAGGCTTTGGTACTAGAGACGGATGCTCCTGATCTAACAGTTGCCTCTCATAGAGGCGAACGTAATAGTCCTGAATATCTTCCTGAATGTCTCAATGCCTTAGCCCAAATACGCAATGAACAACCTGAGTTTACTGCCTTGTATACAACTACTAATGCCTATCAGATAATTTTGGGAACCATATAAATTATAGGACGTAGAGTGTCCAAGATGCGTTCCCACGCAGAGCATGGGAGCAATTAATTTATGATTCACACAACTTAATAGACGTATCCGCAGAGAATCAAGTTGGGTTTCGAAAGGTACGCAATGTTTTCTTTAAAAAAACAATACATTGTGTTGTTGAGTCTTTTGGCCAATTTTAGGGGATTTATGGATAGGAATAATTGGTACTAAGAATTAACATCGATGCACTTCGTGTCTCGAAGCATCCCATAACTGCCTTAATACAAGATATCATAACTTAATTAAGAAGTATTTGGTTAATTTTGAGCTTTCTTATAATTTTCAAGCTCCTCACGAATCTTTTCATACTTCCAAGAAAGCTTGGATTCTTGAGCAGTTGAATCATCAAGTAGTGCTGAGATAGTATCCCGTTCCTCTTGCAATTCGGTGTACTCTAACTCTAACTGTTTGATGCGTTTTTGCAATGGAGCTGCTTTATCAGCACTTGCATCAGCACTATTTTTCAGAGCCTGCTCCAAATCTTGTTCCAAACGTTTATTTTTTTCAATAGACGCTTTAAGCTTTTGCTCAAGCTTTTCTATTTCAGAGGTTTTTTGATCAATAATCTCTTTGTGCTTTGTAAGCTGCGCTTCAAAATCTTCTTGCTGTTCAGAAGGTGCTGAAGTTTTAGCATTATCATCATCAATGTCTATTAAAGTACTATCATCTTCGTCAACCCTTCTAATTTGTCCTGGTTTCCAATTTTCTAATAAGAAAACATTAAAACCACGTTCCCGTAGCAAAAATGTTCCGACTTCGCTTTGATTTTGCGGCCCATATACTATATATTGCTTATCATTAGGATATGCATCGCAACGCTCTCTTAAAGTTTCTAATGGCAGATTAATAGCATCAGGATAATGATTTTCGGCATATTCTTCAGGATGACGAATATCTAGCCAAACCGCACCTTCTTCTACAAGTTTTCTAGCTTCATTTATCTTTTTGCCTTTAACTAATGGACGCCGTACAAATTCTAAAAAGTCATCCTTAGGTAGACGTATAAGCACACCATCACTAGCCATAGTAATAGATGCAGCTCGAGGTTCTCCAGAGATTAGTGAATCTTCACCAAAACCATCGCCAGGAGATAAAACCGCAAGTTGCCGCTCGCCTTTGGGATCAGTCCTTGTAACAACGCCAGTACCTTTTGCAATAATATAAAAGTAATCTCCTGGATCGCCCTGGCGAATTACAGTTTCATCATTTTTTACTGGTACTTCTTCCATGCGTACTAATACTTTTTGAATATCAGCTGGTGAAACATGTTGTAATACTCTAGCGTTTAGAGCTAAAGTCATACAATCCGTACCTGGCTCTTCAGCTTGATCACTTTTACTTTTGGCTTGAGAACTACGTACTACTAAACTATGGAGTACTTTGCTAGGAATGCGTATAAAGTATACTTCCTCTATAGCACGTCCGGAGAATTTACGCGGCCATTGATGCGCTAGAGCAAAACGAGCTGATTGGGTACCACTTTTAACTATTTCAAATTCACGATCTTTAGAAAGTAATTGAACTTGGCCTTCTAGCAGATATATATGTCTTTGGTCTTCGTCACCTTCACGAAACAACATTTTCCCTTTTGGGGCATGCTCTACCGGGACGTGTCTAATTAGCTGGTCCAATGCTGCATCAGCTAAGGCATCTAGGGGTACCAGATTTTTAAATACTGCTTTATCTTTTTTAAATTCTGTGGCCATTGCGGGCACTATAAAAATTATTTCATGAAATTTTGATTAGATTTATGGGACATTATCTGAAATTACTGAATACTGTTCAGTATATTTGGTGTTTAGACAAATTTTTTTGATAATGTCTATAATATATTATCTTTTTAAGATTTGGTAAAGATATTAAAACCACCATTTTTCAAAAGTTGTTACAAGGTTTGTAGAAATTATTTAAAATTTGGTATTTTATCAAACTTATCAATCTCGGTTGTTTTTAGAACTTGATTTAAAGGATTGAATTCTTAATATTTTTTACTATTTAAAGCATATTTTCTATATACTTAATATACTTTAGATAATCAAGGACTTTTTTGGAATCCTTCATTTGCTTCTATTAAGTACTGTACTTTACACTTACTTTTTGATCGTTCCTACGCTCTGCGCGGGAACGTTTAATTTGGATCGTCCAGGATGCGTTTCCATGCAAAACTTGGGGTGATATAAACTGGAAATTAAGGATGACATTTATCTTGTCATTTTATAAAAATTTGATCTTCTAAAAAAAGCTATAACAAAATATAAAATCTTTATGTATTTATAATACTATATTATAAATAAGTTATTATAATTATAAATAAGTTATTAAAATAAATTCAAGATAAGATAAATTGATTTATTAAAATGAGTATAATTTATAATTACAACAATGCCAATGTTTTTATACTCGTTTTTGAATCTTAAGTTGAATATTTATTACCTATCACCTATCAATTTTACTTCAATATTAAATATGTATTAGTCAAAATAAAGATGCTGTTACACACTTACGTACTGGTCCAAATGTACGTCTATGCACTGGACTAATACCAAAAGTATTTAGTTTTTTTATATGGGAAGCTGTTGGGTAGCCTTTATGATTTGCAAATCCATATTCTGGAAAAATTTTATCAAGCTCTTCCATCTCTTGATCTCGTATAACCTTAGCTAAGATAGATGCAGCACTAATAGCCCCTATAGTACGATCTCCGCCTACGACAGTTTTGGCAGGACATGGTAGATTAGGGCAAGTGTTGCCATCAACTATCACCAATTTTGGAAGAGGACTGATACCTTGTACAGCTCTTTGCATTGCTAATAAACTTGCTTGGAGTATATTTATCTGGTCTATTTCTGATACTTCAGCACGTCCCGTTGACCAAGCAAGAGCGTTTGTAAGAATTTGCTGGTACAATTGTTTTCGACGATTAGGGTTTAATGTTTTGGAATCTGCAATTCCAGAAATGGGTTTATGGGGATGTAAGATTACAGCAGCCGCAATCACAGGCCCTGCTAGTGGGCCACGTCCCGCCTCATCTACTCCCGCTACCCAAGCCTCAGTTTCGTACCAATTTATAACTTTTGTCATTTAGAATAATATTGTAGATTGATTAAATTATTTAAGACTATAACTATAGCTTAGGCATCTTTCATTACCGTCCAAAAGTAGTTTACACTTTTTGAATTGGGAATAGGATATTCATACCAGTATTAATAAAGAATGTTGATAATATAACCAATCTATAAATTGTAAATTAGGAAATGCAGGATGCCATAGCTTAGTTCTACTTTGTCATATTAGAATTGTGTAGGTTATAGCGTTCCCACGCTCTGAGTGGGAACGATAAAATGCTCAAATTAAAAAATTCTTAGTATTTAAAAAATTCTATAAGAATGTGGTTAGTTTATATTTACAAATTCCATTTAGAAATAGACTAAATCTTTTAACAATGGAAAAACAAAATGTATGAGTTTAAAATATATTTTAAAGATGAAGGATATATTTAAAGTCGTATAGTTTGCATATCCAGTATAAAATAAAAAATTAAGATTAATATAGTGGTGTCCTTCATTATTTTCCAGTTTACACTTTTTTCATCGTTCCCACGCAGAGCGTGGGAACGACTAGTGTAAAATACTTTTGAAGACAAATGAAGGATGCCAATATAGCTCTCAAAACCAATATATCTAAAAAATATTTAATTAAGATATATTATATTTGCATTTATGAGGAAAAATATCGATGCCTACTTACGATTATCGTTGTGATGCCAATGATCGCATAATAGAAGTAACCCATCGAATGAGTGAAACGATTACTACTTGGGGAGAGCTGTGTGGCAAAGCAGGGCTTGCTACCGGAGAGACTAATCCAGAAACTCCAGTAACACGCCTAGCTACTGGTGGTAATGTAATTAAAAGTGTTGGTATTAAGTCTGATTTTACGCCTTCCTGTCCTACAGGAAGCTGCTGCGCTGGCGGCATGTGCGGACTTAATTAAGCAATATAGCAGCTTATAATCACAAGCTTCACATCATTCGGATTTGCTAAATGCAATACCGAATGATAGCCATCTGAATAGACAATTAATTAAGCAAAAAATCGGGATAAATATGCGTAAAATACTTTTGGTAGACGACTCTAAGGCAGCACGTTATGCTATGCGTAACCTGTTGCAAAAACATGAGTGTGAAGTTGATCCAGTAGAATCGGCTGAGGCTGCTTTAGAAAGAGTGAAAGAAAATCCGCCAGATGCCATTTTTATGGATCATATGATGCCAAATATGAACGGATTTGAAGCCTTAGATGCTTTAAAGGCTGATGCGCAAACCGCTCATATTCCTGTAGTAATGTGTACCGCAAACGACGACGAAGCATATCAAATTGAGGCTACAGGCAAGGGAGCCTTAGGTATATTGTCTAAACCCGCTAAACCCGAAAAATTGGAGGTTATTTTGAAAAATATTGATTCTACAGTCGCTGGTGGTTCTGGAGGCACTAGTACTGCTTCAGGAGGTGGAGCTTCATCGAATCAAATAGAGCAATTGAGCCGCGATTTTGAAGGGCAAATTGCTAAACTTCGAGAAGACTTAAAACATCGCGAAGAAAAATTTGCTCAAAGCTTAATAAACAAGATTGCTAAAGAGATTTTGCCTACTATGTTGCGCCAAGCTGCCGAACAGGTAGAGCAGCGAATTTTACAAAAACTAAAATAGATAGATAGATAATAGATCCATCAACATTCATTCCATACAAAAATTGGTGCTACATTTTGGAGACAAAGCTCAATGTTTGACCTTGGTTTTTTAACCATACCACTGTTATCCATGTTGACAGTTTTCGGTTTTGCAGTTGTCACCGATGTCAATATGATCACATTCGATGTTAAAAGTGTGCCTCAAATGGCGCAAAATATGGGATATGATGCCAAAAATGTTCGTAACACCATCATGTACAAGGTTTATAAAATCTCCGATGTAGCCAATACTTCTAGGGGGGTGATGTACTCTACTATCGGCAACATGCAGCAGCAATCATTGCAAAATATTAGTGAGACTTTAGGGATTAAAGATAGCGTCCTTGCAGTTCAAGGAGTGCTTGGGCTGATCCCATATCGCTTAAAGGGTAAAATTGTACAAGAAGGCGATATTCTATATATGGTCATCACCGGCTTTAGCAGCGAGAATGATTCTTTTAGTATTACCCTGAAAAGCAATAAAGTTGTGTTTGATTCAGCACAGGTTATAACTGGACAAGCTGGTAGTTTTTTGGGTGGCAAGCTTTCAAATACAGAAAACAATCCAAATACTACTAATACTCAGCTTATTACTTCAAACGTTGACATAGAGATTGGCTCTTTGCTCACTAGAGCTGCTGAAGCTATTGTAGATCGGATCGATCCTTACTTACTAGCACGTTACTACTTTGTTCAGGAAAGTCCTACAGCCAAATTTACCAAAACTCTTCCCCAACTCATACGATGCATTGATGTATTGCCTAAGCAGCAAAGTATTTGGCCCTTATTACTTTTAGGTCGTAGCTATCATTTTAGAGGTAATTATACCAAAGCTATTAGAATTTATAAAGAAATAGATAAAATTGATCGACATTTTCCGTTTACATCCCTACGCTGGGGAGAAGCCTTAGCGGCTCAAGGCAACCATGATCCAGCCATAAAATTGTATCAACTCGCTATTGCCAATAGCCGATATTATCCTAAATATCCTGTTGCACGTAGTGCTGCTTATAGTCTTTGGGCCGATTCTTTAATCGCTTTAGGCAAATTGGATGAGGCGGAACGGGTATTAAGAATAGGAGAACGTTTGATTCCAGCAGGCCACGAACGTTCGGTAGCTGATGCCTTGAGTCATTATGCGCTTGGAAAATTTTTAATGAAATATCGCCAAGATTATAAAAATGCTAAACATCATTTAAGACAAGCTGTGTATAAAGATGGTAGACCTAAATATTATAAAACTTTACAAAATCTTAATAAGATCCTGATCCCAGGTTATCAAGATTATGCTACTGCCAAGCAACAACAGGCTGATAATTCTTCTATATCTAAAACATCTAAATTATCTAATAGTAGCCCTGATACTTTGGTAAAACCATCACTCAAATCATCGCCTCTGGTTAATCCAAATAACGTCGCGGTAGCTAGATAATTACTCGGGATCGAATTCTATGCCTTTTTTTAAAATAGCAATATTCATATTAGCGTTGACATTAGCTAACCCAACACAAGCAGGGCCGCTTACCAGAGGCAATATCTTAGCTGAGAGTTTTGCAGGCTGTTCTGTAGGAATTACCCTTGGTATCATAACCTCTCTTATTTTTATTGAAGAACCTGTCGCAGCCACCGTTCCGCATCTTAGTATAATTGGCTATTGCAGTATTGGTAGTGCCATTACAGTCGCAATCCATAGCCTCATGGAATTTTCTTATTTTACTCAAGAATATTTTGATCCTCATGGCACTTTAGATACCCGCATTCCAATGGTATATCCCATAACTCCAGGGCGTATTTATTAGTAGGGTACACATCAGGTACCCTCAAAGTATTATGAAATTTTAACATGTTGCCTATGTTAATTTTCAATTTTTGTTTTAAAAAGGTACGCGATGCGTACCCTACATGGCTTATGTCATTTAGAGCCTTATCAACATGAATCAACCTATTATAGCATCTAATAAACCCATCAAGGTCAGCCTTACTCAAAATAAAGAATACTATTATTGCACTTGTGGACACTCCAACCAACAACCTTTTTGCGACGGTTCACACGCTGGCACTAATTTTACCCCCAAACGTTTTACCCCCGAAGAAAGCGGTTCTGCTTATCTGTGCAATTGCAAATATACTGACGATCCACCTTATTGCGATGGAACTCACAGTCAATTTAGTGAAGATCAATTAGGTAAACCAAAACCAGAACCACGCCAAAATTCCGATGCTCCAACTGCTAAAGTAACTCCAGAAGAGCCTACAATAGAATTTATCCAACAGTTGGCTAGAGAAGGACTCTCTCAACTCGATCCGCATGGCCCTATCACCTCAATGGGAATCCCTAGAAAAGACTTACCGCACTGGGATGATTTACAGCTAATGGTGGCACAACTAGCCAAAAAACCATTAATGGAAGATACCCCAGTAGCTACAGCACTGGTTATAGGACCACAAGCCAAAAAACCCCTTACCCTCCAAATTCCCCTATTTGTATCGGATATGAGTTTTGGAGCATTATCGGAGGAGGCCAAGCTGGCTTTAGCAAGAGGTGCTTTCCTAGCTGGTACCGGTATTTGTTCTGGTGAAGGTGGTATGCTGCCAGAAGAACAAGCAGAAAATCCTAACTATTTGTATGAGCTTGGTAGTGCTCAATTTGGATATACTGAAAAAATATTAAATTCGGTACAATGTTTTCATTTTAAATGTGGGCAAGGTGCTAAAACCGGAATTGGTGGTCACTTACTTGGAAATAAAAACACTGGCAAAATAGCAAAGATAAGAGGTATACCAGAAGGTGAACCAGCAATATCACCACCGACATTTAAAGATCTGGTAAGCGTTGCGGATTTTAGATATTTTGCGGATCGGGTCAGAGAGATAACTGGTGGTATTCCGATTGGGTTTAAACTTAGCGCAAACCATATAGAACATGATATTCAATTTGCGCTTGATGCTAGTGCAGACTATATTATTCTTGATGGTCGTGGTGGTAGTACTGGTGCTACCCCAGAGATGTTTAGAGATCATATTAGTGTACCAACAATTCCAGCCTTAGCTAGAGCGCGTCGATATTTAGATATTCAAGGTGCAAAAAATAAAGTAACGCTGATTATCACTGGTGGCTTGCGAGTCCCCATTGATTTTGTAAAGGCATTGGCTCTAGGTGCAGATGGTATTGCGCTCTCTAATAGTCCTATGCAGGCCATTGGTTGTATCGCAGCAAGAATTTGCCATACCAATAATTGTCCTACCGGAATTGCAACACAACGAACAGAATTGAGAAATCGATTAGATATAGATAAATCGGCACAACAGCTTAAAAATTTCTTCACAGCTTCTGTAGAGTTAATGCAAATGATGGCACGTGCTTGTGGACATGATGCGCTTAGTAAATTTAGCAAAGATGATTTAGGGACTTGGAATCGTGATATGGCTTTCTTAACTGGGGTAAATTATGTAGGATTGGAATTTTTAAAATCCTAAATACTAGATAAAGGACATTGGATCGTTCATTAGCACGGATAGGATGTGCTTGGATACGAAGCGCATCTTTATATACATAAGATATACATAAGTTTGTGGTATAAAATAGGGCATCCTTCACTTTGACTGAAAAGTAGTGAACAATTTAAATTTTTGTGACGCGAAGCATCACCAACTGTATTCCCATGCAGAGCGTGGGAACGATATAAAAAGGTACGCGAAGCGTACCCTAGATGGCTACATGGTTTGTTATACAACTTAATAATTTTTAAAAAATTGGTGCAATGCCCGTTGGTTATTGGACCCTACGGCCCTGGCTTGTGCAATATCTACCAACATTAATCTCCGCTACTGGTAACATCATAATCTTTATAGCTTTAACCTGGTGGTTCGATGGGCGTAGGATATTAGATAGTATGATAAGGCGGAAGCACCCAGCCTTATGAGGCATAAATGCAAAAATTTGGCATTTCATAAACCATGAAAGAATATTGGAAAGAAGTACTAATCGCAACATTGATTACGATAGTTGGAGCTGTAGTAACATGGATACTCCAATTATCGGAAGAGGATAAATCGCCTACGATTGTTGTTCAGATCCCCCAATCACAGAAACTAATTGCTGCTAATACAAGCGGAGAATTAGAAATACCTAAAATTTACGACATGACATATCATGACGCTCGAAAAAAATTATTGGATGCAGGTTGGATCCCGGATGCACGACACTATATGCACGGAAATGATTTATATGGCAATGGTAAGATCTTTTGGGATAAGGGATATACAGAATTAAACTTCTGTTCTGGTACTGGTATTGCTGCCTGCCAATTTGAATTTGTTGATCCAAGTGGACGTAAATTAGCTGTTATTACTGCAGGTGAAGAATATGAGGATGGTTCTTCCCAAGCAGGAGTATTCAAAGTAAAGATCATGTCTGCCCAACAATCCGACAGAAATTAACGAATACCCCATAATATTAATGGTCAATATTAAGCGAGGTAGGGCGCAATGCTTGTTGGTTATTGCGCCCTACCTCGCTAATTATGGCTTTTTCTTGCTATCAACTTAGTATAGACGGTTTTAGCCAGTTGATATGCTGGTTACACGCAGGATTAACGTTATTTCTTCCATCATACAAGGTGTTATAGGTAATGGATGTAATATATCCCCATTGTTCGCGTTGTGGTACTTGTTGCTTGCATGTGGATAGGGTTGCGGTGTTTTCTGATATGGCATTACCAGACGGAAAATGCCGATATCTATCAGATGAAAATCTTTGCAAGATTTATCAGAACCGTCCCAATTTAT
Organism: Candidatus Achromatium palustre; assembly: GCA_001044195.1. Taxonomy (GTDB): domain Bacteria; phylum Pseudomonadota; class Gammaproteobacteria; order Chromatiales; family Chromatiaceae; genus Achromatium; species Achromatium palustre. Next base: position 2,690 of record LFCU01000088.1, on the reverse strand, counting down.
GCCGTGCAGAGTATGTTTATCGTATACATTACAATCATCTATCTATCGAGGAGTATTTTAAAATGATGAACAGTTTGTGTAAACAACTGCAAAAGGAAAATAGTAAATGACTGACTACCTGTCTATTGTTCAGCAGTGTGATGATTATTATTTGAAAAATTTAGAGCAGACTGTTACTTCGTCCATTGAACAAGGAGAAATTCCTGAAACCTGCACATTTCCAATCGCTCTACAGTTTGAATTAATGGCTGAGTGTAATTTAAAGTGTTTGCATTGTTATAATCGGTCAGGAGATGTTGACTTAGCAACAAAGATGAAATTAGACGATTGGCTTAGTCTAAGTCATCATATTGTTGCTAATGGTGGTATTTTCCAATGCATACTTTCTGGTGGAGAGCCACTGCTATTTGGCAAAAAACGATTGCCACAAATTATGGATATCCTTCATTCTGACGGTACGGGCTTTGTTATAATTACTAATGGCTACCTGCTTGATCAAGAGTGGATTGATATAATTAAGGACTACCGCTACTACTGGGTGCAAGTCTCCATTGATGGTGCAACGGCTGCCATTCATGATAGTTTTCGCGGGGTTGAGGGAAGTTGGCATCGTGCTGTAAAAGGAGCTTATTTGACATCTAAGGCAGGATTTCCGTTAGTCATTGCACATACAGTAACTCCGCGTAATCTACATCAAGTTGACGAAATGGCTGAATTATCTTATGCCTTGGGAGCAACATCAGCCATTATTGGTGAATCGCTACCAAGCGGTCGAGTTGAAGAATTTCCTGAAATATTACTAGACAGCGAACAGCGTAATCAACTATATGGTAAAATAGACGAGCTACATAAGCACTACTTTAAACGAATGGAAATTCAACGTAGCAGTGGCGTTTTTCATCAACTTAATCGTTATCGTGTTACCCCCAATCTTGGAGGTATTATTAGACCCAATGGTGATGTGCGGATGGACTGTATGGCACCATTTGTCATAGGAAATGTGCTAGATAGTCCTTTTGCTGAGATTTGGAAAACAAAAGGAGCTGATTGCTGGAAAAATCCGTCTGTGCTGAATTACATTAATAGCATTGATCCTATTAGTAATAGAAGTCATTATCATTATAACCATGTTTCGCAAGATATTATAATTTGAGGAAAAAGATGGGTAGTAATAATTTAAAAATATATCGCCATCCGCAGGTAAAAAGTATTGGCGGCACACAAAATAATGTAGAAGGAGTAGTCCCTTTGTTAACAGCTGCCGCTTATGTTGCAGGAGCGGCTGTAGGGGCCGCTGTTGCAAAAAGTGCACTTGGAGTAACCGAGGTCTATAAAGCCAAAGCATTATTGCCCATCTCAGTATCATTACCAAGGTGAAAAATCTCTAAAGATGCTATTTTTTCTAGTTAAGCAATTGATTCCTATACGGAACTGTTTTAAGTATCGTGAAGATGGAGAATTTCTTATTGTTTTGGCAGATACAATGGAAATTTTCTACCTAAACGCCGTGGCAAAAGATTTTTATTTGGCTATTGACCACAAAAAATCTATTAAAGATATTTTTAATGAGTTGTTGCTAACTTATAATGTGGAGGCTGAGATTTTATCAAGGGATATAGTGACATTGGTGCGAGATCTGCAATGGAATCAGTTAATAAGATTAGAAGAGGTAAATGTTAATGAAAGTTTATAAAAAACCTTGTGCAACCGGCTTTAATCAATGTTTTTTGCAAGGTCGAGAAGGTATTGTTCCACTTGCAGCAATTGGTGCGGCAGTGGGGAGTGCGGCAGCTGCAGTGGCGAGTGCGGCAGCAGAAGGAGCAGTAGCTGGTCTTGTCGCTGGTGTTGCCGCTAGCAAGTCTTCTCGTATTGACCATATTTACATGAGAAAATCGTTGTTACCTGTAACATCAAGGTAGCCAGGTAGGGTACGCACTGCGTACCTTTTCCCCTTAAAACGTCGGATACGTCTACAAGTTGTGGGAACGTTATAAATCATAGGATGCAGAATGTCCAGGATGCGTTTCCATGCAGAGATTGGGAACGATAATTTATGGTTCCCACAACTTGTAGACGTATCCGTAACATAATGTTAGTTGAGGAATTAGACTGAACCAGTGCCTCTTAATTCTACTAACAAAAATCTACACTGAATAAGTAGCATACGCACTAGCTGTCTCATAAAGAGTTACTTCCAAAACTGGAAAACCCGCTTGTGCTACCGCTTCAAATATTAAACGCGCAATATTTTCAGCAGTAGGATGACAATCTAATGCTCGATACTGTTCATTAGCCGCTTGCAATATGGGTATTAATGGATCTTCTTGATATAACAACAAGGTATGATCTAATGTTTGCTGTAACCAATTTTTTACAAACTGGTTAAGGTCTGCAAAGTCACATACCATCCCATGTTCATCTAAAGTCTCAGCACGGTAGGGCGGGAGAATCCCGCCTTTAATCTATGTTATCCAGCAACTGTTTTAAATTTGCAGCATCAAAAATTTTTTCGCCCCAGGTTTCCAGTTGTGTAGAACTGGCGTTGTCTATAACTTCTTGTGCCCACTCTGGTAATTTACCAAACTTATGTGTAAGTAGCCGTTTCAACAACGCCGCTTCTCCTTCGATTTTTCCTTCTTCTTTTGCAGTGTTGAAGACATCTCGATCTCTTACTAGATTAATTAAATATT
>LFCU01000087.1 GCA_001044195.1 Candidatus Achromatium palustre | reverse complement strand
ACAAAAATGCTATAATCGCAAATAGCGATAACAGTTTAATTTAAGGTAATGACAATATGAATACACCTTTAGACAAGATCAAACCATTCATCTACACCACACCAGATGGTCTAAAGCTGGAAGTACTATTTACTTTGGATCCAGAAAAGAAAGGCTATATCAATGCCACGGCTATTGCCAAGCAGTTTGGTAGAAAGCCCCATGATTGGCTAAAATATCAAAATGTCCAAGAATACATTAAGGCATTACTTGAATCTATGAACCATAACCGCTTCGATAATTATCGAAGCGAAACAAAATCAATAATTTATAATGACCTAGTCATTGTTATCAATGGTGGACCAATTGGAACCTATGGTACTTGGCTACATCCCAAGCTAGGAGTAATATTTGCTCGCTGGATCACACCACACTTTGCCGTATGGTGTGATGAGCAGATCACCTGGTTAATTAGTCAGCATCCAGAACATCAACAACAGTTTCCTGAATTATCAGCAATATTTAACAAGCTCGAGGAATTTCAACAACAAAATAGATGGGAAAACAATCAACGTTTCTATGCCCTAGAGCAACGCCTTTATGCCCTAGAACAAAATGTCTACGCTCTTGGACAAGATATGCAAACCCTACATCAACGCTTTGATACCACCGAAAAAACCTTAAACCACTTCCACACCAAATTTCTCCAAGAAACCAAGCATACCATCGGCCAAATTCATAACGGCATTAGACAACTTGATAAAGCTGTAACAACGCAAGCGCAGATAGATCTATTGCAACCATCAACACAAGAGGCTATGCAGAAACTTCTTGTTGAATATCAACAAATTCTACAAACTTTTCTACAAAATCAACAAGAGGAATTAATCACGAGTTATTTACTCAAGATTAAAGAACAAACCGCCCAATTACTACAACGATTGCCCATTTTACCTAAAACTACACCAACCCAAACTCAACAAGAAGAATCTCTAGCTGATAAAATTGCTAATCTCAGAACTGAAGGCAAATCATGGAGTGCCATTGCCCAAATGTTTAATATTGACGGCATCCCAACCGCATCTGGCAAAGGTAAATGGCATGGTAGTAGTGTCAAGAAATATTTGGAACGCAATGGATAACCCAACATAGAATAGACATTATCCGAAACCCCAATTTTAACTTTATTAGTTGCTCGATTTCGTCATTTCTACATTAGTTGCTCGATTTCGTCATTCCTGCGAAAGCAGGAATCTATTGCGCTTGATTGATAGTTCCAGGTAATGAAATAAAATTGCACTACAAAAATGCTATAATCGCAAATAGCGATAACAGTTTAATTTAAGGTAATGACAAGATGAATACACCTTTAACCATTCATCTACACCACACCAGATGGTCTAAAGCTGGAAGTACTATTTACTTTGGATCCAGAAAAGAAAGGCTATATCAATGCCACGGCTATTGCCAAGCAGTTTGGTAGAAAGCCCCATGATTGGCTAAAATATCAAAATGTCCAAATACATTAAGGCATTACTTGAATCTATGAACCATAACCGCTTCGATAATTATCGAAGCGAAACAAAATCAATAACTTATAATGACCTAGTCATTGTTATCAATGGTGGACCAATTGGAACCTATGGTACTTGGCTACATCCCAAGCTAGGAGTGATCTTTGCCCGTTGGCTGACACCACACTTTGCCGTATGGTGTGATGAACATAATAATTCCGGGTGCTTTTAAGTATGAATGCATAATGTTGTCAACAAAGGTTGACCGTTCGGTTGGGACTGCTCAACCAGGACTCTAGTTACATACTGTAAATCAGTTATTAACAGAGAGCGAATTACCTAATTTTTGGATGTCCAACTTTGTCCAATTTTTTAGGAACAGCAAACAAAAGACTGGATATATCTTTTGTTTGATATTATACGAGAGAAAGATCAAGCATATTAGCTGATTCTTAATCCAAGAATCAGCCAATTCTTTTTGTATCCCCTATTTTTTGGCAGAGGTATCGTATTGTTTGTATTTCGGGGTTGGAAAAAGTGTAAACTACTTTTGGAAGGAAATGAAGTATGCCCTTCTAACCCCGTACTTTTTTCAAAGCGCGTAGCGCATCATACTGACTGATCACGCCAACTAAGCGATTTTCATCCATTACTGGAATACGTTGATAGCCTTCATTGACAAAGATTTCAATGGCATCTAAGATATTATTATCCATGTCAAGACGTATTACATCTCGACTCATGAAATCAGCTACGGTGCCTGCAAATTCATCATGGTAACTAGTGCTTAAGACTGTTTTTAGGCAGTCACGTTGTGAGATCATGCCTACGAGATTGCCATGTAGATCTTGAACTGGTGCGCCAGAAATTTGGTGTTTTACCAGTTCTTGGATGGCTTGCATAACTGGCATGTTTTCAGTCAAAACGACCGGGGATACGGTGACGTAATCTTTGACAGTTACTGATCTTAGCATATTATTATTCTCTAAACTTTAAAATATAAGTGTGTTAATTCAAAATATATTTTTAGGTATTTTATATCTAGTGGTTGGTATGGATAGCAGCAATTTAAATGGAAAACACCAATTTTAGGGGTGCTCATGATGCGCTTCTTTTGAGCACATACAGTGGCTTTTTTCACCGGTAGCTTGATTGATGCCGCCACAGCTTCCTCGTAAACAGCGTTTACGTCCTCCAAAAATGACACCTAATGCCATACCTAAGATGGCAATAATAAATATCATGAAGGTGACTATTAAAAGTTGCATAATATTAATAATTGTTAATTAATCGCTATTAATTTAGATACTGAGATGCCTTTGGAGTCACTCTAATTCGTAACTTCCCAGCATCTTGTACCATAAAGATTACTGCCCATTCTTGTTGAATTGCTAAATTATAACCAGGTTTTGGCCCTAAAACTGATAACGCTGTGGCAAGAGCATCTGCCACCGCCGCACTAGATGTCATGATTGTTACTGAAACTAAATTGTGAGTAACTGGCATTCCAGTTTTGGGATCAATAGTATGCGAATAGTTTTTGCTATCTTTAGTAAAAAAATTGCGATAAGTCCCAGAAGTCGCCAACGCACAATCCTTGATATGGACAATCCGCTCGGCTTCCCCATAAGAACCTGGGATGGGGCGTTGGATACCAATACGCCAAGATTTACCATAAGCATTAACACCATGTCCACGGAGTTCCCCGCCAACATCTACTAAATAATCCTGCACTCCAAGCCTATCTAAATAGTCTGCAACCCTATCAGCTCCATAGCCTTGGGCAATAGCTGCCAGACTAATTTGTATATTGGGTTTGGTCTTGCGTAATGCTATTGGTTTATGGCCATCACATCTAGCTTGCAGGTATTGATAGCCAATCTGTCGCATAGCAGCTTCTATAGTAGTTTTGGAGGGTGGTTCATTGTGAGTATCTTTAGCACCAAATCCCCATAAATTTACTAAAGGACCTACAGTAATATCAAACGCGCCATCTGTAAGTTTACTGATACGCAGTGATTCAGCAACGATTGCACACATATCTTTAGAGACTGGAAACCAATCGGTACTTTGGCTGGTATTGAATTTAGAAATCTCTGAATTGGGATTATAAGTAGACATTTGAGTATGGAGCTGGTCTAAGATTTTAGCAATTGCTTGCCTGGTCTTAACTGCTTCCCAATCATTGGGAAGATTCAATAATTTGACAGTGTAACTCGTCCCCATAGTGCGGCCATGAATCTGCAAGGCTTGGGATTTTGAATGCTTGCCACCCCAATCTACCAGTAATATTATAACTAATAGCATGATGGTTACCATAAATATTATGGCAACCTTGATCTTGCTGATGGCTATGTTATAGCGATAGATATTTAGCAAAATGGTTTTAGCCACCAAAATCGTCAAGCATGATGTTTTCTCTTTCAACTCCAAGGTCTAACAACATGCTAATAACCGCAGAGTTCATCATAGGTGGCCCACACATATAGTATTCGCAATCTTCAGGTGCAGGATGCGAGCTTAAATAGTTGTCGTATAACACCTTATGAATAAACCCTTTATATCCAGTCCAGTTATCTTCTGGTAATGGATCAGACATGGCAATATGCCATTGGAAATTCTCATGTTCTGCTTGGAGACGATTAAAATCTTCTGAGTAAAACATTTCTCTTAGGCTTCTGGCACCATACCAAAACGTTATTTTACGCTTGGTTTTAAGGCGTTCTAATTGATCAAAGATATGCGAACGCATTGGGGCCATTCCAGCACCACCACCAATAAATACCATTTCATGATCAGTCTTGCGGGCAAAAAACTCTCCAAATGGTCCAGATATAGTGACTTTATCTCCAGGTTTGAGATTGAAGATATAAGATGACATAATTCCAGGTGGGATGTCTTTAGCTCCAGGTGGAGGTGTGGCAATACGGACATTGAGCATGACAATGCCCTTTTCTCCCGGGTAATTAGCCATAGAATAAGCCCGCTGTACTGAACTTTTTACTTTGGATTCGTATTGCCAGAGGTTATAGCGATCCCATTCGCTGCGATATTCTTCTTCAATGGCAAAGTCAGTAAATTTTAGGTTATGAGGAGGGCATTCAATTTGGATATAGCCGCCAGCACGGAAATCTACCGATTCTTGTTCTGGGAGTTCTAAGACTAATTCTTTAATAAAGGTTGCTACATTACTATTAGAGCGTACGGTACAGACCCATTTTTTAACACCAAATACTTCACTTGGTACTTCGATCTTCATATCCTGTTTTACTACTACTTGGCAGGATAGGCGTTCTCCAGCAGCGGCTTGGCGTTTATTGATATGGGAGGATTCAGTAGCCAGTAAAGATCCACCACCTTCAAAGACTTTGACCTTACATTGGCCGCAAGTGCCACCACCACCGCAGGCAGAGGCTACAAATAGTTGGGAATCACTTAAGGCTCCAAGGAGTTTGGAGCCAACAGGGACTTCAATGTTACGTTCTTCATTTACTAATAGTGAGACGCTTCCAGTACTAACAAGCTGAGAACGGGCACCAATAATGATAAATACTAGGGCGAGAACGATGAAGGTAAACATCATAACGCCCAAGAAAATTTCCATCATATTGCCCAAGAAAATTTCCATCATATTAAGTATTCTCCTACTATTTTAATTATTATAAAGACAATCATCTTAATGATAGTGACTCATCTTACTTTAGATGATAAGCCAGTAAAGCAGTTAGCATAATTTAAAATAAAGTTTATGCAATGTCCATAGTTTTTTTTACACTTTATGATTCTCAACAACAGTCTAAAGAGACATCTTTCATTTCCTAGTTTAAATTTTTTATCGTTCCTACGCTACTTTGGGAACTATTATAAATATTATACTATATCAAAAAATAATAAAATACTATATTTGCTGTATGAATGAAAATTTGGAGATTAAACAACGGCTAGAAACTGGTATTCAAATTTTAGGCATCAATACCACAGTAGAACAAACTCTCAAATTACTAAACTTGATACAATTACTTACCCAATGGGGACAGGTTTATAATTTAACGGCAATCAAAGATCCTAAAGCAATGATTGGATACCATATCCTAGATAGTTTGACTTTGTTGCCATACTTACAGGAAGACTTAATATTGGATCTAGGAACCGGAGCAGGATTTCCAGGATTACCATTGGCTATTATGCAGCCTAATCGATCTTTTACCTTGCTAGATAGCAATGGCAAAAAGATCCGTTTCATACGTCAGGTGATATTGGAATTAGGCATTGTTAATGTAGAGACTATACAATCTCGAATTGAATTATATTGCCCAAAGCATGAATTTACTACCATAGTTGCCAGAGCACTGGCACCATTGCCGCAATTGATAAATTGGGCAAAACCATTATTGCAGAAATCTGGTATACTCCTAGCATCCAAAGGTCCAAAAGTAAATGCAGAACTTGCTGCTGTTAAATCAAATATTGCAGGATTAGAAGCAATCCAAGTACATCAAGTCCAAATACCATACATAATAGGCAAGCGTTATTTAGTAGAGATACAGTTTTAATGTGTGTAAACTGAAAATGCAGGATGCCAAATTTTGGGACGATTTTAGAGGATAGCATAATAAAAATTGTTTTTAAATAACATAATGTTAGTTGAT
>LFCU01000086.1 GCA_001044195.1 Candidatus Achromatium palustre | reverse complement strand
TCCTTAAGTAGCTTCACTGCATCTATATATTCAGTTTTAGCAGTTTGTTGTAGCGTATCAGGTGCCCTTTGATATTGATAGCCTGTTACTTCATCAATGAGGGCAAGCTCTCCGACTCGATACAGTGCTTTGCTTATTGCTCGACAGTTTGGTATTATATGGTGACGTTGGGTATGTAACGTTCCAGCAAGCGCATGACCAATGACTCCATCAGCAATTTCAGAGAGGATACCAGCAGGAAGAAATTTAGCATGAGGACCATTTGGCATAATAACAACCTGGGAACTTGAATTATCCAATAAATCTAAAGCATTAGGAGCTACTTCTGCCAAAAAACGGAGAAACCGGGGATTTTGGCCATGCCCTGTAAAACCTATAGCTTTTAATAATTGGTTTTGAACATAACCACGGGTTCCATCTTCAAGTACCACACAGTCAATAGCTAATTCATTGAGATCTATTGTTCCATAATGAGATACTTTGGGAAGGGTTTTAGTAGATACAGCTTTATTTTTATTGGTATTTATGGTCATAACCTTTCTCTATGGTAAATTAAGACTATTCATTGAGAGCATATCATACTGTGTGTCTTGTATTTATTCCAAACGGCATCTCTTGGCTTATATGGAAAATGGATTGTTCATAATTTTATTAACGTACAGTATACAACAAAGAAGGTACCAACGATTGATATTGGCATTTTGGAAAAAGGGTTTTCTTGGAAGGAGGTGCTGATGATCCAAAAAACAGCATAAAATAATTTTTATTTAAATAACATAATTTTATCCGATGAATTAGACTGAACCAGTCCCAATACTTATAAAGCTAATTATACGTAGGATATTATTACCCACAGAAAGCGGTAGAATCAGCATATTGTAAACCATGATATACATTACTCACAGCAATCGTTTAGAACAACTACTGGAAGCATTTATTCAGTCTCTTAATATTAATGAAATTAATACTACACCTGATCCATTTAGCCCTGAGATCATTTTAGTACCTCACTTGGGTATGCAGCATTGGATCACTCACCAAATAGCAATACATACTGGTATTGCAGCAAATCTGCAATTTCCAACGCCTAACGTTTTTTTTCGGCAACTTGCTAAGTTTTGGGAAAGCTATGGTCTTATTGGACATTTAGGATGGCATAAAGAGGAACTAGTGTGGAAGATCATGCTTAAGTTGCCAGAACTTATTGCTACTGATGAGACTTTTGTAACGCTAAAAAATTATGTAAGATCAAATATTAACAGTAATAAAAATCATAATAAGGCTGATAGTTATAATAAAACTGATAGTCATGATAAAGCCAATAGTTATGACAAAGCTAATAATTATGACAATAATAACAATGACTTGCGTCTATTACAATTAGCTCAAGACATTGCAACAATTTTTACCCAATATCTGATGCTACGCCCTGATTGGGTTTGTGCCTGGGAACAAGGCGAAGCCACACATTGGCAAGCTAAATTATGGCGGGCATTAATCTCAACAGATGAATGGCACTGGGGGCATTTGTTGCAAAAACTGCAAAAAACCACAATGTCCCATAATACAGATCGGGATAATACTAATCATCATACTCCTTTCAATCTACCCTCTCGGATCAGTTTATTTGGAATTCGTAATCTAGCACCATTACAATTCACGCTTATTGAACGTATAGCATTATATACACAGGTACAAATATTCCATCTTAATCCCATGCGCCAGGCTTGGAACACCGTAAAAAACTCTGATGGGATGGTTAAGCACAATATTTATGCGCAACGGGCAATGCAGCCCGATCCAAACGGGCGTTTGGATTTAGCAAATCCTTTACTTGCAACATTAGGACATGCAGGACAGATTTTATTAAGCCAATTATTAGAGTTAGATGCAACTCATACAGTTAAGCCTATAGAAGCAGGCCTGGATACTTTGCTGCATCGTTTACAGAATGATCTGTTGGCAGCTATGGATCAAGATACTAAAGCTCCTAAGGATACTAACGATCCAGCAACAATTTTCCCTACGACTGATATATCCATACAAATACATGCCTGTCATAGCCCATTACGCGAAATTCAAATTCTACATAATCGACTGTTAGATCTATTTACTAAACATCCAGACCTCACACCTCAAGATATTCTAGTAATGGCTGTAGATATGGACATATACACGCCATATATAGAAGCTATATTTGGTGCTGCTGAAGGCCGACAATATATTCCTTGGAGCATTGCCAAACGGCCTTATGGATTTGCAGCCCAATCACTACATACTGCTCTAAATAGTCTATTACAGCTACCTGAGAGCAGATTTACCGTATCAGACATTCTACCCTTATTGCGCATTCCAGCATTGCAACGACGTTTAAAACTAGATACAACTGATTTGCAAAATATTGAACGTTGGATACAGGAAAGTGGTATTCGTTGGGGGATTGATACCAAACATCAAACAACACTAGATTTACCAGAAGAATCGCTTAATACTTGGCAATTTGGTCTCCAAAGATTATTTTTAGGGATGGCAATGGCTCCAGATACACAGGCTGAACTTTATCATGGCGTTTTACCTTATCCTAATATAGAAGGTAGTGAAGTTGAGGCACTAGGAGCATTACAGACTCTGTTTACCCAACTGACCTTTTGGCATCAGCATTTGCAGAGTCCACGTTCGCTTAAAGACTGGCGATTAACTCTTGATTCTTTCTTTCAAGATTTCTTTGCTTTAGATATAGAAGAACAGGAGTTTTTACAAATCTTACGATCTGGTATAGAAAATCTCAATACTCATGCCAGTACTGTAGGTTTTAATCGTACTATATCCTTACAGGCATTTCGTAATATTGTAACCCAAATTTTGGATACGGCAACTAATGGTCCATTGCGTCTCTTTACTGGACAAGTTACCTTCTGTTCTTTAGATGTAATGAGTGCCATTCCGTTTCGAGTTATTTGCCTGTTAGGCATGAATAGCAGCGATTTTCCACGACATCAACATTCGCACACTTTTAATTTGCTGACTGATCAGCCACGCCGTGGTGATCCATCACAGCGTTTAGATGATAATGGACTCTTTCTTGATACTATATTAGCAGCTCGAGATTGCTTCTATATCAGCTATTTAGGGCATAGTTTGCAAGATAATAGTACCAAATTGCCTGCGATAGTAGTCAGTGAATTAATTGAATATATTAATAAACATTATCGTATAAAATCTAGTATAGAATCTAGTATAGAATCTAGTAGTAATCTAGTTGCAGAACACCCATTACAGCCGTTTAGTCATAAAGCATACAACGGCAAAGACCTGCGTTTACAAAGTTATAACTCTAAATGGCTTGAGGCTGCGTATACTGAAACTGATCCCAACCCTACAATTTTTGCACCACAGCCATTGCAAACTGCTCCAGATAGTACGTTGCAAACTCTAAATGTAGACGATCTGATTAGATGTATTGCAGACCCGGCGCAGTATTTTTTAACGCATCGGCTCGGCTTAGATTTATTTCAAAACGAAATTTCCCAAGAAGATATCGAACCGTTTTACCTAGACAATTTGCAACTCTATAAATTAAAAGAGCTAGTTTTTCCTTTAGTCCAAGCCGATTGGGAAGATACAGCCATCTTAAAACACATACGCGCTGAGGGACTCTTACCGCATGGTGCAATTGGAGAGTTAGAGTTTGAAAATATCTTAACTATTATCCAACCCATTGCGACCCGATTAGCTCAATATACTAGTACACCACCACAGGAACCTTTAGAGGTTAATCTAAAACTTGGGGCGTTTCAGCTTCAAGGTTGGTTGCAAGGGATACGTCCTGAAGGTTTAGTAGAGATGCGGGTAGGAAAACTCCGGTGTAAGGACCGTTTAAGCCTTTGGATTCGCCATCTAGTATTATGCTGTCTTAAGCCATCAGGTGTAAATTTAGAAAGTGTATATATTACTGAAAATGCTACATTGCATTTAGCTACAGTTGCTGTTCCTCAACCAATATTGGAAGATCTATTGGCATTGCGTTGGCAAGGTCTTATGGAACCATTAACATTTTTCCCAGAGACAGCTTGGGCATGGTATGAGAAGACTCATAATAATGACTATTTAAATGTTTGGAATGGCAATATGCATTGCTCTGGGGACTCAGAAAATACCGCAGTGCAGATCGCTTTTCGCGGTCGCAATCCTGTTAAGGAGGATGCGTTTTTTACTATAGCTAGCCGCATTTTGGGTCCATTAAAAGTCTATAGTCAGGTCACAGAGCTATAGTTGCTATAATCATACAGATATACTACATAAAATTTATAGTGTCAATAACTAATTGTTTAGTTGACTAAATTTACAAATATGATTATTTTTAAATCTTGATTTTTATATCGTTCCCATACAGAACGTGGAAACGATCATAAAGTTACAGCTAGAAAATTAAAAGTAGTTCAAACCCAATAAACTTAATAATATAGAACATATTAGGTAACCCAAATGCAAAATACTCTAATAACACGTATATTCATAACAGGAATGTTTATTGTCAGTATATTATTTAGCCCAATCAACATAGTACATGCAGATGATGACGATGATTGCCATAATTGCGGCGTTGTAACCTCAATAAAAGAAGTAGGGCAAGGTTCAAGTGGCATAGGAGCAGCCGCAGGAGCTGCGGCTGGAGCTGCCGCTGGTAGCTTAGTTGGCACTCAAACAGGATCTGAAACTACAGGAATGGGTAGCACCGCAACAACCTTATTAGGTATGGCAGGTGGTGCTATTGCTGGCCATTATGCAGAAAAAGCCGTAAATGGTAGCAAAAGTTGGCACATTGCCGTGCGTATGTCCAATGGTGCAACTCGTACTATAGCTACAACGTCCCAACCAAGATTAAGAGTTGGAGAACGGGTGTTAGTAAAACTACGTGGTAAAAACGTCACATTATATCGAAATGATGATGATTAAAACCAGATACGTCTACAAGTTGTGGGATCCATAAATTATCGTTCCCACGCTCTGCGTGGGAACGCATCCTGGACGCTCTGCGTCATAATGATTTATAACGTTCCCACAACTTGTAGACATGTCCAGTAGCACTATAGCATAATAATTAAAGTATACATGAAACACAAATTAATATACTTTAATTTGTTGATACATTAAGACCCAGCAGCATTTCCTGGCTCAAATTTTGTAAATCGTACAATTGAATAACTTTACCTGGTTGCGCTTGCAAGATACCATTAACTAAAGTTTCCAAATCAATGGTATGGTGAAAACGCACCAAACCGTATTTTTTGGTAATAAAGGCTTCGCGTTTTTTCTCTTGAACCGGATCATAGTGGCGATGGCAATACCCGTTACATTCTAATACCAATAATAATTTAGCTACAAAAAAGTCTACTTGATACGGCCCAAGTTTATAGTTGCAATTCAGGTTGTGGCCCAAAGGTTAGTGATTTTTAATTGATTGATTTATAAAAGCTATTCACGAGCAACAGTTGAATTATAATGATGAACAAAATTCCAAATGGCATCAATATGGTTTGTCAACTTTTTAGAAAATGCGAGTGTCTTTCTGACTAAAC
>LFCU01000085.1 GCA_001044195.1 Candidatus Achromatium palustre | reverse complement strand
TTCCTGCTTTGATGTTGGGTATATTTAATAACCGAGTTAATAATACTGGTGCCATAGCTGGTATGCTAGTAGGTTTACTTTCTACGGTGATATACATATTTGTATACAAGGGTTGGTTTTTTGTTAAGGGTTATAATAATTTGCCTGATACTGTGGATTATTGGCTATTAGGCATTCAGCCTGGGTCTTTTGGTGCTATCGGTGCCATATTGAATTTTGCCACAGCTTTGATTGTGTCCAAATTTACTGCGCCACCTCCTGAAAATATTCAGCATTTAGTAGGGGATATTCGCATACCTAAGACAACATAGCTATAAGTTGGGTTGCCAAATGGACTTACAACCCAACCTACGTGTAATCTACAATCTATTGCTGTTTATAGCTTCCACCAAAGTCATGAGTAGCAAAATCTGGATAAGCTGAAATACCATGTTCACCAATATCCAAGCCTTCACGCTCTTCATCTACAGAAACTCGAAGACCAATTGTTAATTGAATAATATAGAAAAATAAGAATGATAAGCCAAAGGCCCAAATTCCTACGCCTACGATACCTTTAAGTTGTATTATGATGCGTTCAAATATAGAAATATTGGATGGATCCAAGCCAGCTATACTAGTAGCGATTTTTTCACTATAAAATAATCCTAAAGCCAAAGTACCCCAAATACCATTTAAAAGATGTACTGACAATGCACCCACTGGATCGTCAATACGGAGACGATCAAATCCCATAATGCCAAATACGACTAATACGCCGGCAATAAGACCAATGATAGCAGCAGCTTCAGCAGAAACAAATGCACAAGGTGCGGTAATAGCAACTAAGCCAGCTAGACAACCATTAAGAATCATAGATAAATCTGGTTTACCTAACATGACCCAAGCAGTAGCAGTCGCTGCTAAGGTTCCAGCAGCAGCGGCAATATTAGTGGTGATTATAATATGAGCAATAGCAGTACCATCCCCAACGCCCATCGTAGAACCTGGATTAAAGCCAAACCAACCTAGCCATAAAATTAATACTCCTAAAGCAGCTGAGGTCATATTATGGCCTGGGATTGGATATATCTTGCCATCCTTAAATTTATTAAAACGAGGCCCTAATACTAAGGCTCCAGCTAAAGCGGCCCAACCACCCACAGAATGTACCACTGTAGATCCTGCGAAATCAAGGAAATTGGCGGAACTTAGCCAACCCCCTCCCCAGATCCAATGGCCACTGATGGGATATACAAAGGCTACTAGTATAAAGCTAAATACTAAGAAGGCTTCAAAGCGAATCCGTTCCGCCACAACACCAGAAACGATAGTTGCGGCTGTAGCAGCAAATACTAGTTGGAAGAAAAATTTAGCCCATAATGGTATTGCGGTCCAGTTGAGTGCGCTATAGACACCTTGGTAGATTTCTGTAGAAAAGGGGTTCATTGATAAATAATCACCGCCAAGGGCTGGAGAATTATCGGCACCACTTAAAAACAAAAGTCCATTAGTGCCAACAAAAAAATTGCCATCCCCAAACATTAAACCCCAGCCTATAACCCAAAAAGACAAAGTAGATGCTGCAAAGACGATAAAATTTTTGGCTAATATATTAGTAGCATTTTTAGCTTGGCAAAGACCGCTTTCTACTAAAGCAAAGCCTGCATTCATCCAGAAAACTAACATGCCTGCTATTAAAACCCATAAGGTATCTAAGCCTATGCGAAGACTGCTTAGATTTGGATCGGCAGCAGCAGTAGCGATGTTTGAACTAACTAATAGCACTACCAACAAACCTAGCCATATCGATAATTGTTTATAATATTTTGTAGGTGATTTCATCATTTTATGTCCCAATTACTTAAGATAATTTAACTTCTTTCCTTGTAATTTTTTATAATTCCTAACTTTTGATAATGCTTTAGAGTGCATCTTTGCCTTTTTCTCCAGTACGAATGCGGATAACCTCTTCGAGGGGACAGACAAAGATTTTGCCATCGCCAATCTTGCCGCTATTAGCAGCGATACGTATCGTATCGACTACTTTATCAGCCATGTCAGCGGTAACTGCGGCTTCTATCTTAATTTTAGGAAGAAAATCAACTACATATTCAGCACCTCGGTATAGTTCTGTATGGCCTTTTTGGCGACCGAAGCCTTTAATTTCAGTAACTGTTATACCCTGTACACCAATTTCAGATAATGCTTCGCGTACATTATCTAGTTTGAAGGGTTTGATTATAGCGGTAATTAGTTTCATACCATTGAACCTCATTATAAATTTGCATCATGCTATGGTAAGCAGTTTTTATGCCATAGGTTGGGTTGTATCGTTCCCATGCTCTGCGTGGGAACGCATCCTGAACGCTCCTACGTTTAAACGTTCCCATGCAGAGCTTATTACCTATCAGTTTACATGTAGGATGGGTAGATGTAGGGCTGGAGAGCGAAGCGATCCCGCCTTTTTTGA
>LFCU01000084.1 GCA_001044195.1 Candidatus Achromatium palustre | reverse complement strand
TGACCTCTGAATCGTTTAAAGCTTTCATTTTTAGATACTTCCTATTATATTGCAAATATTAACTTTATCTATAGATATAGATATAGATATAGATATATCTATAATTTAAACATCTATAAAATTTTTTGCAACCATTAATTTGAATAATAATTGATCGTAGTCCGTAGGGTGGGCAAACAGCCGTATTGTTTGTCCACGCGAACCAAACAGGACAAATTATGATACCGCGTGGGCACGATGAGACCGTGCCCACCCTACCTGACTAATCGATGAAAATAAATAATGCCTAAAAAAGATTCATCCCATGATGTAGTAAAAAACGCTCTCATCAAAAATGGTTGGGAAATAACGGATGATCCTTACGTTATTTCTCGATGTTCAAAAGTTAGAAAATGTTTATATAATACAATTGAAATTTATAATACTGGATTCCTGCTTTCGCAGGAATGACGACTTGATGAAAAATCTGCTGTCTGTTGAATGACACCCCCGTCATTCCTGCGAAAGCAGGAATCCATACGCAATTTTTGTTAAGCCAAAAAATTGGACAGTTGAGTAATACAAATATATTTTTTGGTCGTTTCATTCTTCAAGGCATTTTGTATGGTATCTCCTATAAAACCCTTGCAACACATGATTTTAGAATATTAACAGATACTAACTTTTGAACATCGAGTATTTCCTATGGAGAAAGATTTCTTTTTGTTGATCTTGGAGCAGAAACACTATGCCCAACAAATGAATTTGAAGACATAAAAAGCCATTTTATAGGAGCATATCGTAAAGGCAAACGAATTGCTGTAGAAATTAAGGAGTTTAAAAGCAAATCCGTTATGCTAGATCTTGAACAAACTATTGGGCAATATGTCCTTTACCGCATGCTTCTTAACAAAATTGATCCAGAACGAGAAATATATCTGGCTGTAACCGATATCATTTATGATGAAATTTTCAACGAATCTATTGGAAAATTAGTGATTAATGAACTATCCATGCAATTGATTATAATAGATTCAAAACAAAAGGACATAAAAAGATGGATAATACTGCAACATACCGAACCACAATAAAAAATGTGATCTTGAAATATGCTAATCTTCGTCCATCACATGGAAATATTCATCTTGATCCAGTATTTGATGAAACAAATGACCGCTATGTTTTAATGCAGAGGGGATGGGATAGAGGACATCGCATCAGAGGAAATCTGATTTATATGGCATTACATGACGGAAAAGTTTGTATTGAGTATGATGGAATAGAACATGGAATTACTGATGATCTTATTAAAGCTGGTATTCCTGATGACCAGATAATCCTTTCATACATATCAGACTTAGAAGTTGTCTAGCCCATAGGTTGGGGTGAGGAACGAACCCTAACATTAACAATATAATACAATTATATTGGAAATTTTGATGTAACATTTTATTTGTGTTGGGGTTCGCAAGCTCACCCCAACCTACCGTACTGTATCGGTTGCCCACGCAAACCAAACAGGACAAATGGGCACGATGAGACCGTGCCCACCCTACGGAGCTACCATTGCTAGTATCTCATTTTTAACGAATAACAGGTTTTTATAAATTAATTTTAAATCTTCTATTTTGGTTGAATCAAAGTTTTGCGAGATAAAATATTGATACTTATGCAGTGCCAATTTCTCCAAAATAACAAAATACCAATTGCCACCGGTAATATAAGCCCCTTTGATGAATTTCCAATCGTTTAATTCCACCGCGCTAATTAGTTCCGCTAAAAGCTGTGGTCTTGGATTGCCATACTCTTCATGTCTTTTAAACTCTTGAATAAAAAAATAGGGTTTTTTGCTTTCGACTAACCCTTCGCTGACTACAAAATCAACGTTACCCTTTAAGATAAATTTCTCTGTCGTATAGCTCATGGATAGTTCATAAAAACCGCGTATTTCCTTATCTCTATTAAAAAACTTAATTTGATTAAGCAATGGACTTATTAAATAGATTTTCAAATCTTCTTCACAATAGCGTTCAACTAAAGATTCATTCTCGGCAATTAAATTGTTTAAAAACACTTCCACTGAGTTATCTATGTCGATTGGGTTGTTGAACCACTTTGAAAAAATTTGTTTATCTAAATTTTGTTGAATTTCAAATAATTCTTTTAACTCAGTATCTCGGATTTGACTATACCAGTAAGTAGGAATTTTATCTTTACCCGTTAGGATAGCAACTTGTTTCTTTAATTCCTCTATTTCTTTTAACAGCTTTAATTCGATTTCACTGTTCATAAAATGGTCGTTTGCCCACGCATCAAAAAGTAATTCTACTTAAAGTAATTCTATTTAGTCTCTGATCGCTAATAACTTTCTACTGTTCGTGAAGGTATACATTGTGCATAGGTTAGCTAAAAATCGGGAAGTTGTTCGTGGTCAGATTCTTAGGGCATGATGAGTCCATGCCCACCCTACTTAGCTAATTATGAAACGTTAGCTTACTAGCTACCGTAGCTGCACTGGTAAATAATGAAAACAATACTAAAGATTCCAAGACATCGGAACCAGATTCTAACCCAAATAAATAGACATTTTTACCAGTAAAAAACAACCAATCATGATTAGCTATCGTCATATACAGGCTTGTAAAACCGATGGATAAAATGGTTAAACCTGCTATAGTAAGCCACATATCTCGATATAGACTAGGAGGCACACCTAAATTTCTATACCAACGTCTCCAGGGTGCTAATAATAAGCCTAGATATATGGCAGATGCGTATAACAATCCTAATCCAATCACACCTATACGGCCCCATTCTGAGGCAATCCATACAGCGGTTGCGTGGTCGCTGGTAGATGTGGTCTTCATATTGTTATTCAGCTCTGATGCAGTATAGCCGCGTCCCCAAAAATTATCTCTGGTATAGGTCTGAAGTACTTTGGACATGATGGTCAGTTCTTCGCTGCTTTTACCACCTATCTCGCTTACTTGTTGGGAATCTATTGGTCGGAGCAATCGTAAATAATTATTATCAAAACGCCAATCGTCAATAAGATGATGCAAATTCATGCCACCAAAGACTATAAGAACGACAAGACCTAAGCCCATAAACATATAGATTTTTTTAGAAAAACCTAATCTAAATCCATGCGCATGTTCTTTGGTTTCTTTCCAGGCTATCACAAGGAATACTAATAGTGGTATACCAAAGATTAAGATTTGGAGTAGTAGGCCGTTATCACTGGCCAGAACTGCTGGAAGTAACCAAACGAATATAGTCATTACAAAAACAGATAGGACATCGTACCAGTGCATTCTATTAGTGCTAAAGCGGTGCCATAGCCAGGCTAAGTAATAGCCTTCTAAGACTAACGCTAAAGGGATGTGAACAATGCTAAGGGCCAATCTACCGCCTGCACTGATAGCCTCACGCTGTCCGAATGCCAGTAAAAAGCCACGCCCTGCAAAAAAAGCCAGAGACCATAGCAACCAATATTTTAACCAGGAACCAGCTTCTTTTTGTTCTTCAGTACCCAGGAACTTGTTATAGACCCAAGTGCAACCAGCCACACATCTTTGGTAGGTCCAATTTCCTGCTTTGCCTAGAGCCTGTAACGGTGGACCATCGATACGGTGCCTAAATGCCTGCCAATAGTTAATACTTTGGAGTTTTATAGAATTCCATCTAGACGTGACTTGCTGTGGCATTTTAATTCTTTGTCGTATGCTAGACAATTGGATACGGATGGTTTGCCACTTGGTACCAAGCCATTGCGCACTATTTTGTAGTCGACTGCGGATTTCAGGAACGATTAGGTTCCAAGGTAATAAAAATATTCCAGCTATTAGACCATGAATCCCGGCAAATACCATTCTTAATAGTGCCTTTTCTTCAGGAATAATATACCAACACCAGATACCAGAAAACAGCAGGCCACCAGCTATACCAATAGCCCCATAATTTATAATATGTCCTAGATGCCAAGAGGTCACTGATTGGCGTTTATCTTGAGGTTTATAATTTGCTGGCATAGATGCGGCTAGATATGCCCAGGGTAAGAGACTCCAAACTATAAGTGCCCAGCGCATAGCCTCTTCACTATCTGGTGGCATGATCCAGACTCGATAGGCCAGAATAAAGCGGAATAGAACTAACAATTCTAGCATTGAGGCTATGAATAATTGCGCTGCTGATAATCGCAGTTTGGTAGCTGCTATGGTCTTAAAGAATGCTAATAGAATGATCAAAAAGATGAAATCAATTCCTGGCGGTGTCAATAAATCAAACTGAAACGCTGCTAAACGCTGCTCTCCAACCCAAAACGGTGTATTAGTTAAGGCTTTAGTTCTACCACCAGAAGATGCAATAGTGATTGCTTGCTGACTATGCCACGGCCCAAAGTTATTATTGGCCACAGACCAACCTTCTGGAAATTCCAGCATTGCAAAGGTCTCATGACCAATCTTATTAGATATATTACTAAACTGTAACGATTGATCTGTAATATACCAATCTCCCATAGCAAGACTGATGCGAATCCTAGAATCCTGGTCTGCCACAGTATTGGTTATATTGTTAGAATTTGTAGTATCAGGTTTGTTTTGTTGAATAGCTAATAGCTTGAGATCATCCCAAGATAGGGATGTAATCTTAGGCGTATGATAGTCCAACAGTGTATGCGTTTGGCCAGTCTTTACTGTAAAACTACGTACATCATGTAGTCCAGCCCAGTATCGTGCTTCATCCTTTTCAGTCTGTAAGCTGTCATATTTATGTTTGGCTTTAGGTAACATAAATACATGAAGATTACTACCATTTTTTAAGGATGCACTTTGCTTTGTAGGCACTTTGAGGCGTATATTATCACGCCATAATTCAACCTTAGGACTTAGGGCAAATAAGCCTATTGAGGTTTTTTTGCGATAGATCAAACCTAAGGGAGACGCAGTATTTGCATTTAATATATAGTGAAGTGGATGGGTGCGTGCAGTAAAACTATAGGCCACACACCAATGTCTAAGTGGTAAGATGGTTGGTGGATCGTTTAAAACGATCTTATTTTTTAACGATCCAAAAGGTGGACAGAATCCTAGTGTTAGCCTATTTGGTTTGATAGTGATTAGCCATTCAGTGCCATCATATACTAATTTGTCTCCATCCTGAAGGTCTATGGCAAAAGGCGAATCATAATTACGTCCTCTTTTGGTTAATAGTAAAGCTGGTGGTGGCCAATATCTTTTACTGTGCATATTGGGCTGAATCAGGGTTAAAGTGCCAGCTTGGGTTGCTGTACCAGGTGTTAGCTTTAATACCCCAATAGCAGTGGCTTCTGAAGTAACTTTTTTTCTTCTAGTTCTGGACCTAGTTTGAGCCACGGCGTGGCGACGTGGTAGTTGTGGGATCCAAATATCGTGTTTTTTGGGATCACCGCCAATAGTAAAGCGTTGGGTTTCATTCTGGGCACTTAATCCTAGACCACGTAAGGCCAGGCGAAACCGACTGGCATCGCTGGGAGTTGCTAGGGTCCACATCCAAAAAAATATGGCAGGAATTACATATGCAATAGCTGCCATGAAAAACAATAATAATGAATTCGGTGTTTTTAGTATATATCGACTGCTGATCCATAAAAATACAGCCAGACCTAGCATTGCAAGGCTAGTAAAAAATAACAAAAGTCCCATTATGGCATAGTCCCCTCGTTCTTTAATATTAATGATAGATAAAATTGTTTATGATACACTAAAATCTACTATCTAAACTTAAATAGTGAGTCATATCACGTATCTTTTAATTATGGTGCGCAATGCGCACCCTACGATCTTCATACTATTGGAAAGTTATTTTGATTTCAATAAACTTTTTTAAATAACATAATATTATCACCTACGGTTCGCCCATTTTTTTCGAGTATTACAAATTGTTTTATAAATAAATCAATAAGTTACTTGATTTGGCAATCTTTGATTATGTAAAAAATATCTCATTAAAAAATAAGCTATTGATTTAAAAAAAATAAAAATTCACGAACCGTAGGTTATCAGATAAATTATCCTGAACCAGTGCCCGTCATTGAGAATTTACTTTTTTGGTACTTGCGTTTTTTTAGATGGATCTTTTAAACCAGAGTGCCCAAAGCGACGCTCTAATTCCATTAATACCATCTCTGGCTTTAGACCTTGCTGCGCCAATAATACTAAACAATGAAACCATAAATCAGCCACTTCTTCCTGCAAATGTTTAGAATCGCCATCCTTAGCGGCTAATAATACCTCAGCTGTCTCTTCTGCTACTTTTTTTAATATTGCATCTAAACCTTGAGCATATAATTTAGCGACATAAGAATGCGTAGGATCAGCAGTTTTACGCTGTTCTAAAATGATTGCAAGACGTTCTAAGATGCTACTCATAATCTAACTTCGATATCTTGTTCGGCCATAAAACGTTTAGCTTCTGCAATACTATATTCTCCAAAGTGAAAAATACTCGCAGCTAGTACAGCATCAGCTAATCCTAATTTTATACCATCTACTAGATGTTGCAAAGTTCCCACGCCTCCAGAGGCTATTATTGGAATTGGCACTGCCTGTGCTATAGTACGGGTAAGTTTTAAATCAAAACCTCTCTTAGTTCCATCTCGATCCATACTTGTAAGTAAAATTTCTCCAGCTCCATATTCGCTCATCTTTGTAGCCCAAGCTATTGCATCTATTCCTGTAGCTTTGCGTCCACCGTGAGTAAATATTTCCCATTGTGAAGGTGTGTCAGGTGGGCTTACTTGTTTGGCATCAATAGCTACTACGATACATTGAGAGCCAAAGCGGGAGCTACATTCTTGCACTAGTTCAGGGTTGAATACAGCAGCGGTATTGATAGCAACTTTATCGGCTCCAGCATTGAGCATTTTACGGACATCTTCTACTTTACGGATACCACCGCCTACAGTTAGGGGTATAAATACTTCTCCTGCGACTTTTTCTACGACTTGGACTATAGTATCGCGTTGATCAGAACTGGCTGTGATATCTAAAAAGGTTATTTCATCAGCTCCTTCGGTATTATAGCGTCGTGCTACTTCGACCGGATCACCAGCATCACGAATATCGACAAATTTTATGCCTTTGACTACTCGTCCAGCATCGACATCTAAGCATGGAATAATACGTTTTGCTAGCATTGGTTTTATACCTTTTGCTTTTGAAATTTTGAACTATGGTTTGTTTGTAAGGTGCGTACTGCATCGACTATCCAGTTTTTTTGGCTTGACAAATTTACAAGCTCTCAAGAACGTGGCATCTGGTGCTTAGGATTCAGGATTTTTTAGTTTGTGCATTTTCCAATAAAATATTGAAATTTAATGATAATTTTTGATTGATAGCAAGTAATCAAAAACGATTTTTGAGTGCCCAATCTATTAGGATGGATGATAAAAAAAGCATCATATATGGTTTATTTTACTATCCTTTTTACTATCCTATAGACTGAATAGCTACTCAAATAACGATGAAAAATTGTTTTTGATAAACGTCCACTAAACCGAAATTAGCTTCTAATTCCAATACCTTATAGAGAAATACACAAACTAAAAAATCCTAAATCCTTGTATACGGTAGTATATGATTTCTAGGATCGGAATACATTCCCATGCAGAACGTGGGAACGATACTTTAAATGTAAACTGGAATATAAAGGATGCCGATATTTTAGAAATTAACCAGTATTTTCAAACAAAATACGTTGCAAAAATGGAACAATCTCGGTTAGCGTAATCAACTGTTCTTTAGAATCAGTACGGCCCCGATATTCAGCTACCCCAGAATCTAGCCCCTTTTCTCCCAACACAATGCGATGCGGAATCCCAATAAGTTCCTGTTCTGCAAACATAATACCAGGACGAATATCCCGATCATCTAAAAATACCTCTAATCCTATAGCCTGTAATTCTTGATATAGCTTTTCAGCCGCATCTCTAATTCGATATGATTTACCAAATTTCATAGGCAATATGGCCACATGAAATGGTGCTATATTAAACGGCCAACAGATACCACGTGTATCATGATGTTGTTCGATGGCTGCTGCTACTACTCTAGAAACTCCTATACCATAACACCCCATAATTAAGTTTTGATTTTTACCCTGTTCATTTAAAACCTGACACTTCATCGCTTGGCTATATTTTTGGCCGAGTTGAAAGATGTGGCCCACTTCAATACCATGTGCAATGCTTAACGTTCCCTGTCCATCAGGGCTGGGATCCCCGGAGATTACCTGCCGTAAATCTGCTATTTCTGGTAGTGGTAAATCACGTTCCCAATTTATGCCAAACCAGTGTTTACCATCCATATTGGCTCCAGTACTAAAATCAGCCATACTAACGGTACTACGATCTGCGATACAAGGAATGGGTAAATCTATTGGCCCTAAAGAGCCGGGGCCTGCTTTTATTACCGCACGAATTTCGGACTCTGTAGCAAACCGTAATGGCTTGGCTACTTGATGGAGTTTCTCAGTCTTAATAGGATTAAGTTCGTGATCGCCTCTTAGCAATAATGCTATTAAGCCTCCAGAAATATCTGGGGTAGCAGCGACAATGAGAGTTTTTAGAGTCCTTTCAATGGGAATTTGAAATTCTGTTACTAGTTCTTGAATAGTATGTGCGTTTGGTGTATCTACTAAGCGTTTCGTTTCCTGATGCGTAGGACGCGAATCTAATGGCGCAATAGCCTCTGCAAGTTCGGTATTTGCAGCATAAGTGCTGCTATTAGAGAAGGCAATAGTGTCCTCACCAGAATCAGCTAATACATGAAATTCATGCGAAACACTACCACCAATCTCGCCTGTGTCTGCTGTAACTGCTCGAAACTCTAAGCCACATTGTTGAAAGATACGAGTATAGACTGTATACATTAATTCATAAGTTTGCTGTAACGATGTCGTATCTAAATGAAATGAATAAGCATCCTTCATAATAAATTCGCGGGCTCGCATAATACCAAAACGTGGACGTACTTCGTCGCGAAATTTAGTCTGAATTTGATAAAAGTTTATAGGTAATTGCTTATAACTACGGAGTTCATTGCGAGCTAGATCGGTAATAATCTCTTCGTGAGTAGGTCCAAAACAAAAATCTCTATGATGGCGGTCTTTAAGTCGCAACAGACTTGGGCCATATTGTTCCCACCGTCCTGATTCTTGCCATAATTCTGCTGGCTGAATTGTTGGCATCAAGACTTCTATAGCTCCCGCTGCGTTCATTTCGGTTCTTACAATTGCTTCGATTTTACGTAGTACTCGTAATCCTAGAGGAAGCCAGGTGTAGAGTCCACTTGCTAGTTTACGAATCATTCCTGATCGCAGCATTAGCTGATGGCTTATAATTTCAGCATCGGCTGGAGTTTCTTTTAATGTATAAATGGGGAAGCAAGATGCCCGCATAAATAGTGTTCCAGTAAATAGATAATAGGGAGTCAAAAATTTTTTAACATTTTTTAGACGAATTTAAAGTTTATTAAAAAATTTATGAATTATAGAACTATATAAATTATAGAACTAATAAAACTATTAAATAACAAAAATGTTAAAAAAATTTTTTGATTTCCTTATTTCAATTAAAAAAATAGGGCATTCTTCGTTTTCCAGTTTGTACGTTTATCGTTCCTGCACAGATTATTGTTGGGTATACGTAGGCAAACGATACGAGCGTTTGCCTATCCTACTTAAATAGATATTTAAGCTAGATATTTAAGCTAGATATTTAATTTAGCCCACATCTCATCAACTTTGCTTTTTACAGCACTATCCATAGTAATGGGTTGCCCCCAATTGCGATTAGTCTCACCTGGCCACTTATTCGTAGCATCGAAACCCAGCTTAGAACCTAAACTCGCCACAGGTGAAGCAAAATCCAAATAATCAATAGGTGTATTTTCAATCATTACAGTATCACGTACTGGATCCATGCGAGTTGTTACAGCCCAAATAACATCTGGCCAAACTCGAATATTTATATCTGCATCCGTAATAATTACAAACTTTGTATACATAAATTGGCGTAAAAACGACCAAATTCCCAACATAATCCGTTTCGCATGGCCTGGATACTGCTTATTAATACTAACTATAGCTATTCGATATGAACAACCTTCTGGTGGCAAATAAAAATCTATGATTTCTGGATACTGTTTTTGCAAAATCGGTACAAATACTTCGTTTAAAGCGACTCCAAGCACCGAAGGTTCATCTGGCGGACGACCCGTATAGGTGCTATGATAAATAGCATCCCGACGTTGTGTGATACGATCAATCGTCAAGACTGGAAAATGCTCGGTTTCATTATAATAACCAGTATGATCTCCAAAGGGGCCTTCTAAGGCCATATCATTCGGATCGATATGACCTTCCAATACAATTTCAGCAGAAGCTGGTATTTGTAAACCACAGCCTAAACAACGAGCTACTTCTGTGCGCTGGCCTCTTAACAACCCGGCAAAGGCATATTCAGATAAGGTATCAGGAATAGGGGTGACAGCGGCTAAGATTGTAGCTGGATCGGCTCCTATGGCGACTGCTACTGAAAAGGGTTTGCCAGGATTAACTCGTTGCCACTCCTGAAAATCTAAAGCTCCACCGCGATGGGCTAACCAGCGCATAATCAATCGATTTGGCCCTAAGACTTGCATTCTATAGATCCCAACGTTGTGGCGTGGTCTATTCGGTCCTCGAGTTATTACGAGTCCCCAAGTTATCAAAGGCCCAGCATCACCAGGCCAACAAGTTTGTATGGGGAAGCGTCCTAAATCAACAGCAGTATGTTCTGTAACTATAGTGTGACATAATGGGGAGCGTCGCACTTTGGGAGCCATATCTAGAACTTTGCGAAATACGGGCAATTTTTCCCAAGCATCCATAATTCCTTTGGGTGGATCTGGTTCTTTAAGAAAAGCTAGTAAGCGCCCAATATCTCGTAAAGCAGTGATAGATTCAAGTCCCATTCCAAGAGCGACACGTCCTGTAGTACCAAATAGATTGGCTAGTAAAGGCATGTCAGAACCTGTTACTTTTTCAAATAGTAAGGCTGGCCCTTCAGCTTTTAAGGTTCGATCACAGATTTCGGTAATTTCTAGATAAGGATCTACAGGTTCCGAAATACGTTTTAGTTCTCCAATCTGTTCTAATTTAGCAATAAAATCTCGCAGGTCTGTAAATGGCATATTAATTAACCAATTTTGATTTAGGAATACGATATGGAATCATCATTGGTATAAGGCGTTGATAAGCACGATAAGTTTCACCATGGATAGTCACTAGATCTTGTTCTTCCCACATAGCACCCAAAATTATCCATATTGTAAACAAAATATTGAATAGCAAGCGATCAGTAGTTAGATCAGGATACAACCATATTAATAATATAGTTGTAGAATAGATAGGATGGCGTACCCAACCATAAGCACCAGTTATCAAAAATTGTTCAGAATTTTTTTCTTGAGTTGGTTGTTTAGCTAACAAAACTTGAATTCCAAACAAATCAGCGGCTTTAAGAGTGAACAATGCCCAAAATTGTATTCCTAGAACAGCCCAAAAGCTGCCACGCATTATCCAACGCATCGTGCTTTGAGCAGCTACTACTAATAGTGTCGTTTGTTGCCACAATCCCAATAATATTAGTAACACAATACCTGAAATTATAGAAAATACTGCAGCAAAATATAACTTTGGAATCCAGCGTAATAAGTAGCGTTTTGTGTTAGGGCGTACCATAAAACTATGCTGCATAAAAAATATAAAGCACAGTCCTGTATTAAAAATTAATTTTTCAATATCAGTTAATGGTAATATGATTAGATTAAAGGGGCCAAAATATAGAAATATGGTAAAAATTCCAATAGATCCTATGCCAAATACTGCTGATAGGATAGCCATAGCATACGCAGACACATTCATATTTCATCCTGTTCCTAAAAAATTGGACAAAGTTGGACATCCAAAAATTAGGTAATTCGCTCTCTGTTAATAACTGATTTACAGTATGTAACTAGAGTCCTGGTTGAGCAGTCCCAACCGAACGGTCAACCTTTGTTGACAACATTATGCATTCATACTTAAAAGCACCCGGAATTACCGTAAAAGGTATTTTGTTGATCATCCTTGGACAAAATAACTTTGCGAACTAATAAGTTACAATAATATAATGGTACGTGAAACCTTCACGCTTATGGATAACCTATCCACTTAATGTACAATACATGATGATTATTCTTAAGTCAAATACTTTGAATTATATTTTGCGTTTATTACCCATAATGTCCAATTATGGGTAACTTTGTCCAACTTTTAAATAGCAGTTAAAATCTCTTACTATAATTTGAAAAAAGTATACATAATTATCAAGTCTTTTGGTAACTTCTCAATAACTCATGGTAACGTAACTCAATCTACAGACTTACTTAAGCACTTTGATATGCAAAACCAATATTTAATACAAACCGAACCCTATTACCGTTCAGTAGCCAATGAAATCACAATGTACGAAGCCGCTTATGCGGCCAGAATGCCAGTCATGCTCAAAGGACCTACTGGATGTGGGAAATCCCGTTTCGTAGAATACATGGCCTGGAAGCTACAAAAACCCCTGATTACAGTTGCCTGTAATGAGGATATGACAGCCTCAGATTTAGTAGGTAGGTTTTTACTAGATATTAATGGCACTATTTGGCAAGATGGTCCACTAACTGTTGCAACTCGCATTGGTGCTATTTGTTACTTAGATGAAGTGGTGGAAGCCCGCCAAGATACTATCGTAGTCATTCATCCGCTTACGGATCATCGACGTAACCTGCCTTTAGAAAAAAAAGGTGAATTAGTTGCGGCGCATCCAGACTTTCAAATCGTAATTTCTTATAATCCTGGCTATCAAAGTCTTATGAAAGATCTCAAACAATCTACGAAGCAGCGTTTTGGAGCGTTAGATTTTGTGTATCCAGAAGCCGATATTGAAACTGAAATCATTGCCCATGAAGGACAGATTGATATGCAGATCGCTGCAAAATTAGTACAGATTGCACACCGCTCTCGTAATCTTAAAGGTCATGGTCTTGATGAGGGCATATCCACACGTCTTTTAGTCTATGCTGCTCAATTAATAAATAAGGGTATTGATGCTATATCGGCATGTCGTATGGCTTTGGTGCGACCTTTGACTGATGATCCTGATATGCGTGATACTTTAGATGCAGCTATAAGTACTTATTTTTGATTTCGCTATTTGAGTCATTTATTAATGTTTAACGCCCGCGCAAAAACATACGATCCAACTCCTGCATAGACAAACGCACCCAAGTAGGCCGGCCATGATTACACTGGTCAGCCCTTTCAGTGCGCTCCATAGTGCGCAATAAATGATCCATCTCTTCAATACTTAAACGCTGCCTAGCTCGTACCGAACCATGACAAGCTAAGGATGCCAAGATCTCATTAGTTGCCAAACTAAGCCGTTTACTATCGCCAGTTGCCAACCAATCTGCTAACATATCCTGCACCAATTGCTTAATATTTACTCCTTGCAAAATGGCTGGGATCGCACGTACCACAACCGTTTCTCGGCCTAATCTATTTATTTCTAAACCTAATTCAGCTAGATTGTCCTGTTGCTGTTCGGCGATATCAGCCTCTTGCTTACTTACGTTGATGCAAGCAGGTAACAATAAGGATTGTCGTTGTACGGCCTGTTCTGCAAATTGGCGTTTTAGACGTTCATAAGTAATGCGTTCGTGAGCGGCATGGATATCTACTAAAATTAGTCCATCAGCTCCTTGAGATAAGATATAGATACCATGTAGTTGAGCTAATGGGACACCTAAAGGTGGGAAGCTAGATGGTACAGTTAGATCAGCAATAGTTGTAGTATATTTATTGGTGTATTTATTATCTTTAGATATAGACCCAGCTTCAGATCCAGCTATAGATCCAGCTATAGATTCTGTTACAGACAATGGGATAGAAGTTTGATATGGAATAGCATCATAAGGAATAGGCTCTGAAGTGTTACCATAAATTGCTGGCGGTTCCTGTATTGCATTGGCATCCATAGTTGCTGTTGCAGCATTACCAACGATTTTAGGTGCTGTAAGTACTTGCTCTACAGCATAAAACAAAAAATCATGTACCATACGCCCTTCACGAAATCGCACTTCATATTTACTAGGATGCACATTAACATCAACTAAACTAGCATCCATATCCAAAAACAATACATAAGCAGGATGACGCTCATGATACAAAATATCAGTGCAAGCCTGGCGAATCGCATGGCTAACTAGGCGATCTTTCACCAAACGTTGATTGACATAAAAACATTGCATATCAGATTGCGATCTTGAAAAAATTGGGCGTGTGATCCAGCCTCTTACTTGCAAACCGCCAGCTTCATATTCTAAATATAGAGCCTGATCTAAAAAGGAACTCCCCCAAATTTTAGTTAAACGCTGTTCTTGTTCAGTTAAACTGTGCGCTGCTGTTAGTTTAAGCACTTCCCGTCCATTATGCGACATCCGTATCGCTACTTTATTATGAGCTAAAGCCATCCGATGTACCAGCGTCTCTAAGTGCTTAAATTCGGTGCGTTCAGTGCGTAGAAACTTGCGACGTGCTGGTATATTGTAGAATATATCACGCATTGTGACAGTAGTTCCAGGGGGATGTGCGGCTGGAGTTGGTATTTGTTCTGTAGCTGCAATGCGCCATCCGTGATCACAACTTAAAACTCTGGATACTATTTCTAAATGCGCAATTGAGCCAATACTTGGTAAGGCTTCGCCTCGGAACCCAAAGCTTGCAACTCTTTCTAAGTCTGATAGGCTAGCAACCTTGCTGGTCGCATATCTGGTTAAAGCTAAAGGTAGATCATCTTTTGCGATGCCATAGCCATCATCGCGTATTCTTAATAGTTTTATCCCGCCATGCTCTATAGTTATATCCAGATGTTTAGCTCCAGCATCGAGACTGTTTTCGATTAATTCTTTAGCCACAGAAGCAGGCCGTTCTACCACTTCACCAGCTGCAATTTGATTGACGAGTTGTAATGGTAGGATTTGGATGCGTTTGGGGAAAGAGTTCATAATCGTTTCAGAAAATATTAAAGTAGTAGGGTGCGCGTATGAACACCATAACTATAATTTAATGATTAAAAGGTGGGCATTGCGTACCCTACTTGGCTTTTTTTACATCAACTTATGGTTTTTCAATACCAAGATCGTTGCAAATCTTATAAGCCATAAATTATTTTATTTCATTATGACGAGGAATTGCAGTTAAATCACCTGTATTATTATTTTTCCATATTGAGTGTCTTTTTCCTTCCCTTGCTAATTCATAATTATTTTGCAATAAGTGTTTTATTAAAGCGTTCCGTTTCATATTGCTATACGCATTTCCTCGTAATCATCATCTATTTGTTTGTGTGCTTCAATACAGCGCAGCTCTAAGATGTCTTGAGCTGCTTCTTTGAGGCTTTCAATCAAGGCTTCTTTTGTTATTTCTTGTGCATTAGCACCTGGCACTTCTTTAACCCATCCAAGCCACCAATCACCATCTTGCTTGATAATTGCTGTAAATTTTCCATTCATAACTTTGGCCTCAATCTTAAATATAGCGAAGGAATATGCAAAACTTAATTGTAGAGTGCGCAATGCACACTCTACCTTACTGTTAGTTTTTTAACATTTAATACTTTATCTGTGTAATTAGTTCTGCTTTGTCATATCATTCCCACTCTCTGCGTGGGAACGATATAACCTACAATTATCTGACAAAGTAGAATTAGGCAGTGTAAGTTTTTTGGACTTGGAGTTGATAACAAAATTTAGCAACCACATCTTGAGTTGGATAGGGTAATTTAAAATAATCTGAGAAGGTATAACTTTTCTTCTAATATAGATTGTGGCATGGTTTAGTTTGAGGCAGCAGCTAACGCTTGCTCAAGATCAGCAATAATGTCATCGATATGTTCGATGCCTATACTCAAACGTATCATATCCTCAGTTACATAAGCAGCCGCTAACTCTGTAGCATTAAGTTGTCGATGTGTTGTAGTTGCAGGATGGCTTGCTAACGATTTAGCATCACCTATGTTTACTAGACGTAAGATCATTTGTAAGGCATCTATAAACTTAGCTCCAGCGATCTTGCCTCCTTTAATACCAAAACTTAAGAGTCCAGAAGCTTTACCGCCAGTAATTTTTTGACATACATCATGATATGGGCTGTCTGGTAGAGCTGCATAACTTACCCAAGCGACTTGAGGATGTTGTTGTAAATATTTAGCAACAGCAAGCGCATTGTCACAATGTCGTTCCATACGAACACCTAGAGTCTCTAAACCCTGCATAATCAGAAACGCATTAAATGGTGAGATAGCAGCTCCCATGTTACGCAATGGTACTACTCTACACCGCCCTATATAAGCCGCAGGGCCAAGTACTTCGGTATATATTACACCATGATAGGAAGGATCAGGATTGTTCAGCATAGGAAACCGTTGTGCATTAGCAGCCCAATCAAATTTCCCAGAATCAATAATAATTCCCCCAAGACTAGTACCATGACCACCAATATATTTAGTTAGTGAGTGTACTATGATATCGGCTCCAAATTCATAAGGACGGCATAAGAAGGGGGTTGGTACGGTATTGTCGACAATTAAAGGCACACCGTATGTATGGGCTATTTCGGCAAGTTTGGCAATATCTACGACATTGCCAGCCGGATTACCAATAGATTCACAAAATATAGCCCTAGTATTAGCATCTATAAGCTCATTAAATTTTGTATAATCATCATGGGCTGCAAAGCGTACTTCAATACCTTGACGAGGAAATGTATGGGCAAATAAATTAAACGTACCGCCATATAGTTGGCTGGTACTGACGATATTGCAGCCAACATCAGCCAAACATTGAATGGAGTAGGTTATTGCAGCCATACCAGAGGCTAGACATAAGGCTCCAACTCCGCCCTCCATGGCAGTAAGGCGCTGTTCTAATACAGCCTGAGTTGGGTTCATAATTCTGGTGTATATGTTGCCTGCAACTTTTAGATCAAATAAATCCGCTCCATGTTGGGTATCGTCAAAGGTAAATGAGGTGGTCTGATAAACAGGTGTAGTAGCGGCATGTGTAGTAGGTTCTCCAACATATCCAGCATGTAAGGCTGTGGTTTCGAGTTTCATTAGATAATTATCTCAAAATAGAATATATTGTAGGGTGCGCATGGCGCACCCTAATTTCTTTTATCCGCATATACCTGCTGCTCTGCTGCCGCTCTTGCTCTAGCATCTGTCTCTAGTAACATATCTAGACTTGTTACAGGTTCACTTGGAATTATATTCAGTACATTTTTTACAATATTAGCAATTTCCGTAAACCCAATCGAATGATCTAAAAATGCTGCAACCGCAATCTCATTAGCAGCATTCAGAATAGCAGGCGCAGTACCTCCAGTTGCAATAGCTTCAGCTGCTAACCATAAGCAAGGGAAACGTTCTGTATCTGGAGTATGGAATGCTAAGGGTGCTATGGTAGACAGATCTAATTCAGGAACACCAGATGCAATACGCTCCGGCCAACCTAACGCATGAGCAATTGGGGTGCGCATATCAGGATGGCCAAGCTGTGCCAGTACCGAACCATCTGTATATTGTACTAATGAATGGATAAAACTCTGCGGATGTAAAACTACTTCTATATGCTTTGGAGTAGTATTAAATAGCCAACAAGCTTCGATCAATTCTAACCCTTTGTTCATCATAGTGGCTGAATCTACGGAAATCTTACGCCCCATCTGCCAGGTAGGATGGGCACAGGCTTGTTTGGGAGTTACCATTGGTAATTCATCTAACGGCGTTTCTAAAAATGGCCCGCCTGAGGCTGTGAGTATAATTTTAGATACACCACTAGCGGTTAAGCCTTGTTCTAAAGATGTATTGGGTAGACACTGAAATATTGCATTATGTTCGCTGTCAATTGGTAAAATTTGGGCACCATGCTGGGTTACAGCGTCCATAAATAACTTGCCAGCTATTACTAAGGCTTCTTTATTGGCAAGTAACAAGCGTTTGCCAGCTTTTACAGCAGCCAAAGCAGGCAGCAATCCAGCAGCACCAACGATAGCTGCCATAACGTAGTCTACATTAGGCAATTCAGCCGCTGTTACTAAAGCCGCTTTGCCTCCTAGTACTTTAGTATTTGGCAGTTTGGTTGCTATTTTGCGATTTAGCATTAGGGCTGCACTGGGATCAGAAAGCACCGCAAGCTCAGGTTCAAATTCTAAGCACTGGGCTTCTAAACGATCTATATCCCGATGCGCAGTCAAGGCGATTACTTTAAAACGTTCTGGATGGAGCTTTAGTACTTCTAATGTAGCGCGTCCAATAGATCCTGTTGCCCCAAGTACTGCAACTCCAATCATGAAATTACTCCTAATATCATTAAACCTAAGACAAAAACCGGAGCAGCAGCAGTTAAACTATCAATCCGATCCAATACCCCACCATGACCAGGTAGGATGGCACCACTATCTTTAAGATTACGCTCGCGTTTGAGTAGGCTTTCATATAAATCTCCTATAATGGAAGCACCAGCCGTTACAAGGCATAATAGTATTAGTCCTAGATATTCTAATATGGTAGTGCCATAATAGCTTGCCAAAATATCACTCCAAAGCACCGCTCCAATCATAGCTCCGTATACTCCTTCACGTGTTTTGCTAGGGCTTAAGAGGGGAGCAAGTTTGACGTGTCCCCACCTGCGACCTGCAAAAAATGCTCCAATATCCGCTATCCAAATTAAGATTAGTAAAAATAGTAATAGCCAGGGGCCATGAGGCTTTGTATGTAGCCATACCATGCTGCTCCAAGTGGTAAGTAAAATATAAGTCCCTAATAAAACTGTTCCTAAGTTTTCTTTATTTTGAGGCTTGATGGTTTTTATTTTATAAATACGCCAAGTTGTTAGTAGCCACCATAGTACAGTAATCATAAGTGCTATAGATATTAGGTGTGTGGCTAAAGTTAAATTTTGGGCATGTAATATAAGCCCAAGAAATAGGAGCATTAATAGAGTGCAAATACTTAACAATATGATTTTAAATTGATAATTTTTAAAGCCAGCTAGTTTGAGCCATTCTACAATGCCAAATAAGGGAACTATTCCTAACAATAATGCCAGCCATATAGTTGGTAATAGCACAACACCTGCGGCAAATACTATAATTAATATTGTAGCGGTTATAATTCTGGTGTTTAATGCCATTGTTAGGTTATGCTGTTGCATGATTTATTTGGGGGCTGTTGCAGTTTGTTCTCCTGTTTTGCCAAAACGTCGTTGTCGACTTGCATACACTTCTAGGGCCTTAATAAACTCTAATTCGTTGAAATCTGGCCATAATAAGTCTGAAAAATATAGTTCTGCATAAGCAAGTTGCCATAATAGAAAATTGCTTATGCGTTGTTCTCCGCCAGTTCTGATCAGTAGATCTGGATATGGGCAATCTGTAAAGGCAAGGGCATTGGCTACGGTGTTTTCGTCTATAGCTTCTGGTTGTAAGGTGCCTGCTTGCACTTGTTGGGCTAGGGTACGGGCGGCTTGGGTTATATCCCAACGTCCACCATAGTTGGCGGCAATCTGTAATAGTACTGTGCTATTATGTTCTGTGGTGTGTTCAGCTTGGGATATGCGTTCCTGTAATGCTTGAGAAAATGCGGTACGATCTCCAATGATGCGTAAGCGGACCCCGCTTTTCTGTAAACGTCTAATTTCTCCTTTTAGGGATCTAAAGAATAGTTCCATGATTTGGCGCACTTCTTTAGGAGGACGTAACCAATTTTCGCTGCTAAAGGCAAATAAAGTAAGTATTTTCACTCCATATTTGGCACATAGTTCAACTGTGGTGCGTACTGGATGTAATCCGTATTGATGCCCTAAATATCTTGGTAATGAGTGCCGTTTGGCCCAACGTCCATTGCCATCCATGATAATAGCAATGTGCTTGGGGATTTGGGTAATTTGTGGAGCTATATGTTGTGTCACTTTAGATCCTAAAACGGACGAATGTGCTATAAAAATTCAATTTTGTTTAACTCTATCTAAAAGTCTATTTAACGCTTAGGCTTTTTAGAACCATTTAAATCTACATAAATTTTTTATAGATATTATAGATATTAAGAATAGTCAAATGGCCATTAAATCTTTTTCCTTTTCTTGTAATACTTTGTCTACTTCCTTGATGTGTTGATCTGTAAGTTTTTGGATAGCATCAGTGGCACGCCTTTCATCGTCTTCAGAAATTATCTTTTCTTTGACCATTTCTTTGGCATTATGGTTAGCATCACGCCGTACATTACGAATGGCAATACGGGATTGTTCCGCTTCGTGGCGTACTACTTTGACTAAATCACGGCGGCGTTCTTCGGTTAGGGCTGGCATCGGGACTCTTATGACATTGCCTGCTGAATTGGGGTTAAGCCCTAAATTGCTATTTATGATAGCTTTTTCTACGGCTGCTACCATATTGCGTTCCCAGGGGGTTACGGTTAGGGTGCGGCCATCTTCGGTATTGATATTAGCAACCTGTTTAATTGGTACATCATTACCATAATAGCTAACTAGTACTTGGTCAAGTAGGGATGGATGGGCGCGTCCCGTACGCACTTTGGCCATTTCTTGTTTGAGAGATGCAATGCATTTGCCCATGCGTATACTGGCATCTTGTTTAATGTCTTCAATCATAATTAGATTCTATCTGCTGGTATTTATTTTTTTTGAACCATGATTTTTTTGATTAACAGGATTATTATGATAGCACATTTTGTGCTACGATCTCTAAATCTTTTTATCGTTCCTAGGGTCTGCGTGGGAACGATTAATATTATTCATTTTACGGTAATTTTTCAATAATGCATGGCACATCTTAAATTTTACTGGCTATTTAGTTTGTTCTGCTTGATTTTTACTATAAAAATCGATACCCCGCATCTACGAGATAATTGCTTAATAATTATAATGATATCGCAATTGAGCAATAAAGATATGATCTTCCATAATTTTGTATACCATCCTATGTTCATCATTAATACGCCGTAACCAATAACCAGATAATCCATGTTTTAAAGGTTCAGGTTTTTCAATACCTTCGTATGGTTGCTTTTTATGTCTTTAATTAACGCATTGATACGCTTTAATATTGCTTTGTCAGTTTTCTGCCAATAAAGATAATTATCCCAAGCTTTACTAGAAAAAGTCAATTTCATTCAATCAACTCACGTTCAATTCCATTGCCTGCTTCTAATTCTGCAATGGATTCTATAAAGATGTCGCGCATTGGCTGGTGAACGAAGTAAATATGTGGTCTCTTCCATAGCTTGAAAGTCTTCTGGGGAAATCATAACTACAGGTGGTTTTTGTTCGCAAGTAATGATCACTGGATTATGATGATTGCATACTTGTTCCATAGTTTAGGCTAAGTTAGTATATGCTGTGGTATAACTTATGGCATTAATCATTTTTTACATTGTTATTTGTTACAACATTTAGGCACTATTTCAAAGTAGCAAATGTAGGGGTGCGCACCCTACATCCTCTGTGCATGGAAACGTTTAACTTGAAACGCTGGAGCATCCAGGATGCGTTCCCACGTAGAGCTTGGGAGTGATATACATTATCCATTTTATGCTTGTATTTATTGTATTAAAGAACCGATGTCTGCACCATAAACAAGACGCATTAGTGCTCCAGAATTACGAATATTCAAAATCCGAATCGGTAATTTATGATCCCGACATAAGACTAAAGCAGTCGCATCCATAACTTCAAGGTTTTCTTGCAATGCCTGATCATAACTTAAAGAGGGATAAAATTTTGCAGAACTATCTTGATGCGGATTAGTTGAGTATACTCCATCAACATTGGTAGCTTTAATTAGTAATT
Source organism: Candidatus Achromatium palustre (assembly GCA_001044195.1). Classification (GTDB taxonomy): domain Bacteria; phylum Pseudomonadota; class Gammaproteobacteria; order Chromatiales; family Chromatiaceae; genus Achromatium; species Achromatium palustre. Next base: position 15,287 of record LFCU01000084.1, on the reverse strand, counting down.
TAGCACCTATTTCAATAGCGCGGAGGCTTGCGGCTGAATCTGTAGTAAAGAATGGGTTTCCAGTACCTGCGGCAAATAAGGTTACACGGCCCTGTTCTAAATCCCGAATTGCACGTCTTCGGCTATAGTCTTCGCAAATTTGCGAGATTTGGATAGCGGACATGACTCGCGTTTTAAGATTACGGTTTTCTAAAGCATCCTGCATAGATAGGGCATTTATAACCGTAGCCAACATTCCCATGTGGTCACCTGTTACATGGTTTATGCCTACTTTTGCTAATTTTGCACCGCGAAAAATGTTGCCACCACCAATTACAAGACCTATTTGGACTCCAGTATGAGATAGTTCTGCAATGCTGTCTGCTTGTTGCCCTAAAACGTCTGGGTCAATGCCATAACCGTTATTCCCTGCTAAGGCTTCGCCACTTAGTTTTAGCAGGATTCTGTTGTATTTTAGTTGGGGCATTTTGTCCTCAATTTTAATTCTACTTTGTCACATTGTGATCGTTCCCACGCAGAGCGTGGGAGCGATATAAAAATGTGCAATTACGCTAGGCTAATCGCACCTACAATACTATGCAAGACGCAGAGCGTCCAGGATGCATTCCCACGCAGAGCGTGGGAACGATTCAAAATGTGCGATTACGCTAAGGCTAATCGCACCTACTGTTTAGAGTCCACCAGCTTGGGCTGCAACTTCGGCAGCAAAATCTTCCTTTTTTTTCTCAATACCCTCCCCTACTTCTAAACGCTGGAACTGAATTACCTTAGCATTATGCTGTTTTAACAATCCACCTACGGTAATTTTAGGATCTTTGACAAATGGTTGCATCATTAATGTAACTTCGCTGATAAACTTGCCAACTCGACCTTCGACTTTTTTATCTCTAATCATTTGGATTACATGGGGCGGTTTTTTGGAAATTGTAGGATCATTTTCCGCTTCAGTTTTAGCTTGAGCCATAGCGATTTCGCGTTCTTTTGCGATAGCTTCTTGGGAGACATCCTCTTTGGTCATATAGGTAGGATTACTAGCTGCAATATGCATAGCCAAGTCTCTACCAAGAGTGGCATCCCCACCTTCTACCTCTACTACAACTCCAATGCGAGTACCATGAATATAACTAAATAGTATACCAGTTTGGGCTTGGACTTTTTTGAAGCGGCGTACTTTTAGATTTTCGCCTAGTTTGGTGATTAATTCTTCTAAAGCTTGTTGTACTGTATTAGGCTCAGGTGGATTTAGAGGTTTTGCCAGTAATGCTTCGATAGTTTCTGCGTTTCCATTTAGTAGACAGTTAGCTACATCTTCTGCAAAATTTCGGAAATTTTCGTCTTTGGCTACAAAGTCAGTTTCGCTGTTGACCTCCAACATGACAATAGTAGAGGTATCTAGGTTGTTTTTGAGGCAAATTACGCCTTCAGCCGCGATCCGGCTTGATTTTTTAGCAGCCTTGGCTTGACCTAATTTGCGCATAAGTTCAATAGCTGCATCTATGTCGCCTTTAGTTTCTACTAAGGCTTTTTTGCATTCCATCATGCCTGTACCAGTGCGATCACGTAACTCCTTGACTAGTGCAGCAGAAATTGTCATATTTACTCCGTTTTGGGAAAATTGTAAATTTTTTAATCTGGAACGATTTTAACATAAAATCGTTAGGATCGTTCCTACGCAGAACCATAAACATCGTTCCCACGCAGAGCGTGGAAAAATAGTTAGTTATGAAAATTGGTATAATGTATAATATCAAACAAGTATGGCGAGATTCTTCCGTTCTACAATAGAAACGAATTTATGATGCACACCCTACGATTATAGTAGTGTGCAATATCTCACTACCTATCACTTTCTTTAAAACACTAAGTTTCCTTATACCGCAGATCAATGGCTTACGATATAGCTTGGTGGTGAGGGTAGCTATATAACTTCTACAAATTCGTCTTCACGTCCTTCAGATGCTTGGATAGATACCGTTTTCCCTTCTAAAATAGCAGCAGAAGCCCCTTGAATATATATTTGAATGGCGCGGATTGAGTCGTCATTACCAGGGATCACATAATCTAATCCTTTGGGATCATTATTCGTATCAACAACACCTATTATTGGAATGCCTAATTTGCGAGCCTCACTAATAGCAATCTTTTCATGCCCTACATCCACTACAAACATAGCATCTGGAACGCCATTCATATCTTTAATGCCGCCTAGACTTAATTCTAGTTTATCTAAATCCCTACGTAGTCCTAGAGCCTCTTTTTTAGAAAACCGTTCAATAGATCCATCTTCAAATTGGGCTGAAAGTTCCTTAAGACGTTTAATAGATTGGCGAATGGTTTTAAAATTGGTTAGCATACCACCAAGCCAGCGGTGATGCACATAAGGCATGTTACAGCGCAGGGCTTCTTCTTTGATGGTATCTCTGGCGGAACGCTTAGTGCCAACAAATAAAATTTTGCCGTTATTACTAGCTAATTTGCCCATAAAGTTCATAGCATCGTTAAACATGGGCAAAGTTTTTTCTAAATTTATAATGTGAATCTTATTGCGTTGTCCAAAGATGTAGTTGCGCATCTTTGGATTCCAATACCTGGTTTGATGACCAAAATGTACGCCTGCTTCTAGCATTTGGCGCATGGATACTGCACTCATGAAGTAATAAATCCTCTTGGGTTTTGCCTCTATATGCCCCAAAACGTAACCTTTTTAACAGGTATTCACTTTAATATTTAAAGGTAATTAAGGCACCCTACGTTTTGTGTCGGTATATATGTGAAATATTAAAAAAAATTAGTCTATATGATTAAGCCATATATCATATATATATCACAATCTATTTAATCAACACAATTTTAATCTACAATAATTGCTATTATTTTTTTTTGAACGTAACTTAAATTTGGTTATATTGCTTTATAATTTTCTTTAAGATTCTTATGCTATGGCAACGATGCGATCTTGTTTCATTTATAATCGCCTTATCTTCAAATTTAAAAGAAATTGTATTTAATATTTAAATCCTAATGAGTATATCAATCAAAAATCCCGCTGAAATCAAAAAAATGCGAGTAGCAGGTCGCCTTGCTGCAGAAGTCCTTGAAGTAGTAGCCCCACATATAAAACCTGGAGTTACTACAGGAGAATTAGATCGAATTTGCCATAACCATATTGTCAAAGTACAACGGGCCATACCTGCTCCACTACATTATAAAGGTTATCCCAAATCTATATGCACTTCCATAAATCAACAAGTATGCCATGGTGTCCCTGGCAAAAAAACTCTAAAACGTGGTGATATTCTTAACATAGATGTAACTATCATAAAAAATGGCTATCATGGTGATACTAGCAGAATGTTTATTGTAGGTGAACCCTCAGTTCTTGCCCAAAGACTAGTAGCAGTTACTAGGGAAGCGATGTTTTTAGGGATTGATAAAATTCGTCCTGGAGCTACATTAGGTGATGTTGGGCTTGCAATTCAAAAACATGTTGAATCCTATCGATTTTCTGTAGTACGAGAATATTGTGGTCACGGTATTGGGCGGCAGTTTCATGAGGAACCACAAATATTACATTATGGTATTCCTAAAAACCCTCAAAGTAGCATTGTCTTGCGTGCTGGTATGTGTTTTACCGTAGAACCTATAGTTAATTCTGGGAGTCGTTATGTGAAGACGCTTCCTGATGGTTGGACTGTGGTTACTAAAGATCGAGGTTTGTCGGCGCAGTGGGAGCATACTATACTGGTTACTAATGATGGACATGAAGTTTTGACTTTGAGTACTGAAGAAAGAGAACAACAGTCACCTTTAGCACAGGCCAGTTAGTATTTACAATATTACTCATAAGTTAATTAAGTTAATACTATATTAATACTTAAATAGACTAATAATTATAGTTTAATAGGCTAATAATTATAGTTTTTAATACTAATACATTAGTGCTGATAGGTTGATTCCAATGTCTCAAACTACAAATCACTCAATACTTGAGTTTGCTCCAGATTTAACAACATTAGATAGTCGCATGGCTTCTGGAGGATCCCCACAACTAATCTTTCGGGAATTTTTACAAGAAAGCCGTACTCACCTCCATGCCAGCTTCGATAATGGTGCTTCAGTAAGTGACATAATAGCAGCTTATACCAAACTAGTAGACGAAATATTACGCCGCGCTTGGCAACTCTACATACCAACAGAAGCCAATTGCGCCTTAATAGCCGTAGGTGGCTATGGACGTGGCGAGCTACATCCAGGATCAGACATAGATATTTTAATATTATTAGATAAAGTTGCATCTGAAGACCATAAAATTACCGAAGCACTCACAAATTTGATCACATTTCTATTTGATCTACGCTTCAAATTGGGACATAGTGTGCGTACAGTTGCAGAAACCATACATTGGGCCTGTAAAGATATTACCGTAATTACTAACCTATTAGAAGCACGATTTTTAAGCGGAGCTTATAGCCTATACCAAGAAATGCAACGTGCTACGGCACCAGATCAGATCTGGCCAAGTACAGTCTTTTTTGCCGCGAAATGGCAAGAGCAAAAAGCCCGCTGGCAACGCTTTGGCAATACAGCTTATAATCTGGAACCCAACATCAAAGAAAACCCTGGAGGTTTAAGAGACATCCATAACATCGGTTGGGTATGCCGCAGACATTTTGATACTCGCACATTATATGATTTAGTACAAAGAAATTTCTTAACTGATTCCGAATATCGCACTCTCATGGATGGCCAAACTTTTTTATGGCAAATACGCTATGTACTACACCATAGTGCAGATCGTTGCGAAGACCGTCTTCTATTTGCATACCAGCTTACATTAGCAGAGCACTTTGGGTATAAAGACGATGGTACCAACCTAGCAGTAGAACAATTCATGCAGCGTTACTACCGCACCGTAACGGAACTTAATCGCTTAAACGAAATGCTAATGCAACTATTTCAAGAGGCTATTCTTCTCAAAAATCCAGTAACAGAAATAATCCCTATCAACAGTCGCTTTCAGGTTCGCAATGGCTACTTAGAAACCACTAATGAAAAAGTTTTTGAATATTACCCGTATGCCATGCTGGAAATATTTTTACTGTTGCAAATCTATCCTAACCTTGAAGGAGTACGCGCCAGTACTATTCGACAAATTCGCACCAACTTATGGCGTATTGATGCTGCTATGCGGCAAGATATAAGAGCACGTAGCCTGTTTATGGAAATACTACGCAAAACGGATGATCAGGATATGCAGCTACCACGCATGAATAATTATGGAGTACTGGCTGCTTATATTCCAGCATTCAAAGACATTGTAGGCCGAATGCAATATGATCTCTTTCATGTCTATACTGTAGATGCCCATACCCTATTTGTATTGCGCAATTTGCATCGTCTAACAATCCCCCGTTACGCAAGCGAATTTCCATTAGCTAGTGCCATTGTACAGACTATTCCCAAACTAGAATTACTTTATATTGCAGCACTGTTTCATGATATTGCCAAAGGGCGTGGCGGTGATCATTCAGTACTTGGAGCACAAGAAGCCCTGATCTTCTGCCGCCACCATAGTCTTAGCGATTATGACAGCCGTTTAGTTAGTTGGCTAGTAAATCGACATCTTCTTATGTCTATGACCGCACAACGTAAGGATACCAGTGATATTGCCGAAATTCAAGCATTCGCAGCCCAAATAGGCGATCTCAATCGCCTCGATTATTTATATCTACTTACCCTTGCTGACATCCGTGCCACTAATCCAGCGCGTTGGAATGCTTGGAAAGATACGTTACTTAAAGATCTCTACCATAACACTCGCCAAGCTCTACAGCGGGGTTTAGATAATCCGCAAGCTCAAGAAGATATTTTAGAACAAAAACGTCTTGAAGCCCTACGCTTATTGAGTCTTCAAAATATAAACCCTACAAAATGCAAAAGACTATGGAAACGTCTAAGCAATGATTTTTGTTTAAGTAATTCTCCAGCTGAGATGGCTTGGCAAACTCGCATCATGTTAGAGACTACTGAAGATCAATTTCCTAAAGTAGCAATTCGACCAGAAACCGAACGGGGATGTACCCAAATCTTTCTATACACAACAGATAAGGATGGATTATTTGCTTGGTCTACAGCTTTGTTATCTCAGCTTGGGCTTAACATCATGGATGCACGTCTTATCACTAATCATGATAATCGAGTTATAAATCTATACCTAGTGTTAGAACAAAATGGTACTACCGTAACGGATATAGAACGTCAAAACGCTATTATTAGTACCTTAAAACAAGGACTATGCTATAAAGAAGGCCCTCAACCTAAGTTATCTTGGCATATCCCATATCAAAATAAATTTTTTGCTACTAAAACTAAGATTCGATTCTCCCAAGATATAGCTAAGGCCAAAACTTTATTGCGCTTAGTGACGATGGATCGTCCAGGTCTTTTAGCAGAAGTGGGGCAGGTATTTGGGACCTGTGGTATTCGGTTACACAACGCTAAAATAGCTACACTTGGTGCTGAGGTAGAAGACATCTTTTTTATCACTAATACTGAAAATCAGCCTATTACAGATACTGAAAAACTGGAATGTTTACGGCAGCAAATTTTACAGCAACTTAATATTAAACATGAATGAACTCAGAGCATAAATAAACTCAGAGCATAAATAATCATAAGCATGAATAAACCAAGCACGAATCACAATGAACCACCCATTGCAGAACTGGCTTATGCTATAGGACAAAGATTACTTAAATTTGGCTGGAAGCTGACTGTAGCCGAATCTTGTACTGGTGGTTGGATTGCTAAATCCCTTACAGATATTCCAGGCAGTAGTGCTTGGCTAGAATATGGCTTTGTGACCTATAGCAATACTGCAAAACATAGCTTACTTGGAGTTCCTAACAATACTTTAGAACAGCATGGAGCAGTAAGTGCTGCCACTGTATCGGCAATGGCCCAAGGTGCTATAATTCATAGTAACGCTAATGTTGCTATAGCTGTAAGTGGCATTGCAGGTCCTACGGGTGGTACACCAGATAAGCCAGTAGGTACAGTATGGCTTGCTTGGTATTTGCCAAAACATAAAATACACACAGAATGTCAGCATTTTACTGGTAATCGTAAGTTAATACGCCAGCAAGCCGTTCATTACGCACTTCAAGAATTATGTTCAATGCTTGAAAACTTAACTAGTATAGATCCATTATAGATCTATGATTTAATCGTTTGTAACGAACACGGGGGCTGGTTCAGTCCAATGTTTTGACTTAAGTATTTTATTATAAGACATTATCCGAAACCCTCTATCAATCCAGTAACGATAAAATATAGGTGATGCTAAATCGTTAGCAAGCCATCCTGCAACTACAACACATCGACAACTTAATGCTACAGAGTTAGCGGCTGCTTATGTAACTGAGGATATGATACGCTTGAGTATAGGCATTGAACATATCTATGACATTATTGCTGATCTTGAGCAAGCGTTAGCTGCTGCCTCAAACTAAACCATGCCACAATCTATATTAGAAGAAAAGAAAAGTTATACCTTCTCAGACTATTTTAAATTACCCTATCCAACCCGAGATGTGGTTGCTGAATTTGGGTATCAGTTCAAAATCCAAAAGCTTGTACTGCCTAATTACACAGATAAAGTGTTAAATGTTGAAAAACTAACAGACACTTTTTATAAAAAATTACCGCATATCACTTTGAACTCCGAAGCTGCAAAACGTGAGTTCTTTATTTCGCCGTTACTGTTTGAGTTGCTGGATTACATTGATATTGACATAGATGTAGAATATCCGATCAACATCAATGAGAGATTAAAAGGCAATATTGATTATCTTATACATGCTGCCAAAAAGATTATTGTCATCGAAGCCAAAAATGCTGATATGGATAAGGGATTTACGCAATTAGCTGTAGAATTAATTGCGATGGATTATTATTTGGAAAACGAACCTATTGACTTCTTATATGGTGCAGTAACTATAGGAGATGTGTGGCGTTTTGGGGTGCTTGAAAGACCAACCAAAAAGATACTAAAAAATATTGACGCATTTATAGTACCAGCCCAATTAGAAAAACTTTTAGGGGTGTTATTAGGCATTCTCAAAGAACCAACCTAGCTGTAACATAACTTCTCAATAACATAAAGCATCAAGCTGTAGGGTGGGCACTGGTTCAGTCTAATTCATCAACTAACATTATGTTATTTAAAAACAATTTTTATTATGCTATCTTCTAAAATCGTCTCAAAATTTTGTCCTAGATATTGTGATAGTGTCAATTTAAAAAATTTGCTTGTAAATTTTCTATTGTGAGACTTTACAACTATTATAAAAATAATGTAATATAATTATGATGTTATGTTCAAACATCAGACTGAACCAGTCCCAAATAATGGTGCGCAATGCGCACCCTACGATTTTGATAGCTGATGCCATAACACCACCAACCTATTCCCACGCCGAGGGCGTGAAAACGATCCTGCAAGTGTTAGATTAATGTGCAGTAGAGAAACGATCCCGAAACCGTTTCAAAAAACCAGATACGTTTTGAGATTTATACGAATCTTCAGGCATTTTTTCTACATTATGTCGATTCACTAATACTGGGACAATGCGCAATTGCTCTCTGTGTTTTAAAGCTGTCTCTATATTTTTAGCTATTAAACCTGGACGTACTGGTTTGGGCAAATAACGAAATACTTGAGCTTGGTTGATTAATTTGATCAAAAGATCCGCATCCCGCATTGCTGTAAGCACTATAGTTAGTACATTAGGATTATGTTGTTTCAGCGTAGCCAATGCCGGCACAATATCCTCATCTCCTAGCATTAATTCTGTAATAACTACAGCTATGTCATGAGTGGATAATAGTTCAATGGTTTTATCCAATGTTGAAGCCCAATGTACTACATAGTTATCACCTGTCAAAACCTGAGATATATTCTCATATACATCTTTGTTATCATCAATGACCATAAGGTGAACGGTAGCCTTTTGATCAACCTGTATATCTTCAGTCTTGCCCTTACCATGTTGCTCCATATCTAAAGCAATGCTGGTAGCTTTATCTAGTACCCGACGTAATTCATCTCGGTCCCAGGGTTTTGTAAGATACCGAAAGATTTGCCCTTCGTTAATAGCACCAACTACAGCAGATAAATCAGCGTAACCAGTTAGTAGGATGCAAAGTGTAAGCGGTGATATTTCTCGAACTTGCCTAAGTAATTCTACTCCTGGCATTTTGGGCATACGCTGGTCACTGACTACAACGTGAAAGTGTTCTTTGCTCACTAAGTCTAAGACTTCTTTTGGTTCGGTGCAGCCTTTTGTTGAGTGGGAACTACGAAATTGGGTAGCAAGAGAGCGTACAACTCGTTCCTCGTCATCAACAAAAAGCAATTTTGGTTTACTCATAATGGTAATTTCTCTTAAAGTATAAATATGCTTTAATATGAATTATGGCTAGTTGCTATTGTAGGCAATATATATTTTAAAGCAACTTTAATTTTATCTTTTAACTTATTGGTTTAATGATTATTAGTAATGGAATAAGTTATAATTTAAAATAAAAATTACTAAGGATTTGGGAAGCTATATTTGTAAATGAATTTTGAATTATATAGTATTTTTTAATATAATTTGTAGGTTTTATGGTTAAAAAATTTCAGATTTCGTGTTATTTTTCACAAATGTGAAGTAAAATCGTCAACCCAGCCTACAATGCTTCACAAGATATTCAAATTAAGTTTAATTTTATATAAAAATTTATTTAACACTTAAATGGAATATTGATGTATATTGATTTAGATCATTTTAATATTTCTATTTAGGTTAATATTATGAAATTATTTACTTGGACCCCAGAATATAGCGTAGGTGCTAAAGCCATGGATGTGGATCATCAAAAGCTATTTGATATTATGAATAAGCTCTACGATATCTCAGATAACCAAAATGCCCAAGAAAAAATTATTCCCTTATTAAAGGAATTGATTCAATATACAGAATACCATTTTAGGGAAGAAGAGCGTTTGATGGAATTAGCAGAGTACCCAGGTTTAACCGCACAACAGCGTGAACATAAGTCGTTAGTTGATAAGCTGAAAGAAGCTAAAGATAAGATTGACACTAATCCTAATATGTCGGTATTTGTGGTCGCTGATATTGCTATGACAGCAACTAATTGGCTTAAATCCCATATCTTGAAAATGGATAAGTCTTATGAGGGTAGTTTCAAGTCAGCAGGTCTTGCTTAATTTACTATAATAAAAATCAGACTATCATAAAAATATAATTTTGATCGTTCCCACGCTCTGCTTGATCGTTCCCACGCAGAGAGTGGGAACGATATAATATGTCTCTTTAAAAAATGTTGGGTTGCCAAACACACAGCAACCCAACCTACGAACTACATAATGCGTATCCTTTCATTCAACGTCAACGGCATTCGTGCTAGAAGGCACCAACTACGTGCTATACGCGATACCCTAGATCCTGATATCTTGGCCTTACAAGAGACTAAGGTACAGGATGACGACTTTCCTCAAGATTTAGCCCATAGCCTTGGCTATCATGTCGAGTTTTATGGCCAAAAATCCCATTATGGGGTAGCCATATTTTCTAAACAACCACCCCTTAGTGTTGAATTCGGATTTCCTAATGATCCACCAGACAGTCAACGTCGCGTTATCATTGGTGAATTTACAATACCTAATAGTAATTCTAAATCATCCAAATCTAAGAAACCTAGCCAGTCTCTAACTGTTATTAACAGTTATTTTCCACAAGGGGCTAGCAGAGATCACCCGACAAAATTCCCATATAAACAGCAATTTTATGCCGATATGCTGGCCTATATAAATAACAGGTTTAAACCAAAGGATCAGGTATTATTAGTAGGAGATATGAATGTAGCTCCTAGTGATTTGGATATAGGAATTGGTACAGAGAATGCTACAAGATGGCTGCGTACTGGTAAATGTGCGTTTTTACCTGAGGAGCGTGAGTGGTTACAAAAGCTCATTACTTGGGGATTTACGGATACATTTAGGGAGCAGTATCCGCAAATTAATGATAGGTTTAGTTGGTTTGATTATCGGAGTCGGGGGTTTGAGGATAATCCCCGTCGTGGTTTGCGTATTGATCTAATTTTAGCAACAGCTTCTTTGGTAAAGAGATGTCAGAATGCTGCGATTGATTATGCTATACGAGGTTTAGAACGTCCTTCAGATCATTGTCCCGTATGGATTGATTTAGATCTTTAAGCTTTATAATCATAAATCCATTAAATTACCCTAATAATGATAGGATGTGCTGAAGTACGAAGCACATCAATCCTATTAACTCGATTATTAAGTCTTACCACCTATCGGTTTACATGTAGGATGGGTAGAGCCAAAGCGAAACCCATCATTATTGATGCGCTTCGTACCTCAGCGCATCCTATGTATAAAACTGATAGGTGGTAAGGGTTCCATCGTAGAAATTAGAAATTTTATCTATTAAATTCAGTTAGTTATGAAAATCGGTATAATGTCTATTATTTCAAAGTAGCAAATTTACATAGAAGGCGGGATCGCTTCGCTCTCCCGCCCTACAAATTTATCAAGTCAAAAAATTGAATAGTCAAGTATTAACTTAGAATGATGGGTTTCACTTCGCTCTACCCATCCTACATGCAAATGGATAGATGCTAAAGTTAAAAAGGAATTTTGTCATTAAGGTCTTTAGGAATTTCGGGAGTCTCAGAAGCTGTATTATCTGCTTGAGGTATTGGAGGTGCTGGCGAAAATGGTTTACTCCCATCATCTATACTGTCTGCTTGTTGAGTATTTTCAGTTTCTTGCTCAGTTTGTCGGAAAAATGCCTCAGTATCTGTTTGTTGGGGTGTTGCTGTTGCCTGAGATGGAGGAGGTGGAGTGTAGCCTGATGTAGTAGCAGGAGTTTGTGGTGTATAGCCCTGGTTAGGATTGTTTTGAGTTTGCTGACCTTGGCTAGGATTATTTTGGTTTTGCCAAACCTGATTAGGATTGTTTTGAGTTTGCTGACCTTGGCTAGGATTATTCTGGTTTTGCCAACCCTGGTTAGGATTATGTTGATTAGGATTATTTTGGTTTTGCCATCCTTGATTAGGATTATTTTGGTTTTGCCATCCTTGATTAGGATTATTCTGGTTTTGCCATCCTTGATTAGGATTATTTTGGTTTTGCCATCCTTGGTTAGGATTGTTTTGTGGGACTACATTAGTAGTATAACCTTGTTGTGGGGATTGCCCCATTGCTTGATTAGAGCCAGCCGGATATGGTGCAGATTGTGTATATCCACCTGATTCACTACGGCTATCTAGCATTTGCATTTCACTGGCTATAATATCTGTAAAATAGCGAGTTTGTCCAGATTGATCTTGCCATTGTTTAGTTTGGATACGTCCTTCAAAATATGCTTTAGAACCTTTACGTAGATATTGGCCGATAATCTCGCCTAAACGGCCAAATGCAACAATGCGGTGCCATTCTGTGTGTTCTTGATTTTCTCCAGAATTACGATCCTTCCTTACTTCATTGGTAGCGACGCGAATATTAGCAATCGCAGTTCCATCTGGCATATAACGCATTTCTGGATCTGCTCCTAAATTTCCAACGATAATAGCCTTGTTAACCGAACTTCTTCCCATATCAATTACCTTTACTTATCTAAACCATGATTTTTAAAATTTGCTTGATTAGCAAGATATTATATCGTGGTAATCTAATTATTGGAACCATAATTTACAAGGTATATTTGCTAATCAAAAAACTCGCATCAAGGTAATCAAGAAAATCTTGAAAATCAAGGTTCAAAAACAATAATATTTAGTATAACCATAAATCTTCCCTACCTAATTCAACAAATCATTTATGGTATTTCCCAAAGAACCATCAGGAACCGTTTGACAACCAAATTCACACAAATCAATAGTATTCAAAGCCATCTCCTTATCCAGACAAGTCTTAGGCTCCTGCACTAAAATGATGCCACCACTATTCATAAGCTCTGATGCCCCTTCAGCACCATCTTCCCCCGCACCAGACAATAATACCGCCATTCCTTGCGAACCTAAAATTTCAGAGGCTGAAAATAATAAACGATTAATCGAACCACGCCGCCACGGAAAAGGAGCCTCGGTAATGTGTAAAGTTAAATCATCTCTATTTGGAAGAAATGTCACATACTCAGAACCAGAACCCAAGTAACAAACCCCACTTTTTAAAAGCTCTCCATCTTTAACCCTAGTAACCCGTACTGCACTGTATTGATCCAGATATTTAGCAAATGCATCTGTATACATAGGATCGGCGTACAAGATAATCACATAGGCAGTACGTGGGGTTTCTAAAATTAAATGCGGGATAATTTTTAATAACACACTATAACCACCTTCAGCCGCCCCTAGAATTACTACACGACGACAGGGGTCGTTGGTAAGAGGCTTATCCTGAGGCACTGCACGAATGTAACGCATCGCCGAGACTTCAACATGAGATGCTAGACGTACTTTGCGACAAATTTCTTGACGTTGTTGATCCAAGTTACCTTTAAGTTGGGATGGTTTTAAGATAAAATCTAAGGCTCCATAACGTAAAGCATCAAAGGTTGCCTGTGCACCTTCTTTCATCAAAGTGCTAAGCATGATGGTTGGCAACGGAGAACGAATCATTAAGTGTTTAAGAGCTGTTAAACCATCCATGACTGGCATGTTGACATCAAGAGTCACAACGTCTGGTTCAAGATTAGCTACTGCTTCAATAGCCTCTACACCGTTTTTGGCCTCTCCAATTACATCAATAGTAGCATCTTGTGAAAAAAAATCGGCAATGGCTTGGCGCATGAATCGCGAATCATCGACGATCAAGAGCCGTTTTTTAGTATCCATAAGAGTTTGCGGCGCCTTAGTCGAATAAACAAAATTTGCTCAAATTAGAATTTATTAATTATAGTATTATTAATTATAGTATATTAGTAATATTAATATCCATTAATATTACTAATCAAGATGTTTTTTTACTTTTTCTAAAAGATCATTTGGCGAAAAAGGCTTGGTTAAGTATTCATCAGCTTCGGACATCTTGCCACGCAACTTATCTAATAGTGTATCCCGAGATGTCAAAATAATTACTGGAATAGTAGCACATTCTGGATTTTTCTTCATATTAGCTAATACTTTATAGCCGTCAATGCCAGGCAATACCAGATCTAATAACACTAAATCTGGTGTAGCGTTACCAAGTGCTGCAAGGGCTTGAAATCCATCCTCAGTTTCAATTATTTCATAGCCTTTTTCAGCTAAAGAGCGCACAATTACTTTACGAGAAATGGCACTATCTTCTACTACAAGTATTTTTTTGTGACTATTGTCATTATTACCAGCACTGGTGCTAGCAGTGATAGATTTATCATCGGTTTGACTAGTAATAATAGGCTTAGTAGCAGTACTGGATTGCAATGGGGCTGCTGCTGCTGCATCTAATCCAAGCAATTGAAATAGATGGAATGTAGATGGCAAATAAAGTCCCTCAGAATCTTTAGACTTTTCTGCATCATCATGTTTCATTATGTCTTCAGTATTAAAAGAATACTTAGCTTGAGCTACTTGTTTTAATAGACGTAGGGCATCAATACCACGTTTATTCCGAAACTTGATATTAATTATTTTGCCAGCATCTATTCTTATTTCAGCCCATTGGTTGTTATCAGTAACAATAAACGCAGTTCCAGTGCCACGTTCAATACAGATATTTCTAAGTTCTTCTAAAAGAGTACGAAACTCAATGAGTTTGTGTTCAAGACTCATAGCTGTATACTCAAGCCTGCGGTTTTTATAGTAAATGTTTTAGGTTGTGGCATGAGATATTGAATTAGTAAAGAATTTTGATGGTTGTCTGATCTTCACAGTGACTAAAGTGAATGATTAAAGAGCTATAGATATAAGATTTGTAACCTTGGTTCATAAATACGTTTTATTATAATTTGTAAAATTTAATTGGCATTCTTTATTTTTCAATTTACGCCTGAAGTATCGTTTCCACGCTTTGCTTGGGAATGCATTTGGTGACGCTCCCTGTACAAAAAATTAAGCGATATGGTGCTTTCAGTAAGTATAATTTTACAATAGTATAGTAATAGCATAAATATCACAAACTAGCAAACTCTTTAAATTTATTTTACAATATGGTCACAAAAAATATAGAAATATATTGACAATATAAAAATATTTCTATATATACGTTTCCA
>LFCU01000083.1 GCA_001044195.1 Candidatus Achromatium palustre | reverse complement strand
GTTGATTGTTGATATCTATGTAGTATATCATATCACTAACCTTTGGGCCACAACCTAGTATCTATATGTAGTATCTATATGTAGTATTAACATATAGATAGTTATCAATATTTTTGTGTACTATACATTTTTGAGAAGATTGGTTATTGACGATTGTAGCTTGATTGTTAATAATAGCTAAAACAGTATTAGAATGGATAATTTATGATTGAAGTAGAACGCTTAACTCGTTATTTTGGACAAAAAAAAGCTGTAGACAACCTTAGCTTTCAAGTACAGCCTGGAGAAGTACTAGGCTTTTTAGGCCCAAATGGTGCTGGCAAATCCACTACTATGAAAATGTTAGCAGGATTTCTACGTCCCAGTAGTGGTTATGCCCGCATAAGTGGCTATGAAGTACAAGATCAGCCAATAGCTGCCCAACGTTGTCTGGGCTATCTACCTGAAGGTGCTCCATTATATGCAGATATGACACCTGCTGATTTGCTAAACTTTGTTGCCGGAGTACGCGGCTATCGTGGCCTAGAACGCACTAAAAAGATTGCATCCGTAGTAGAGCAAGTGCATCTGAATGCAGTCTTGCAACAGCCTATTGAGACCTTATCTAAAGGCTTTAAACGGCGTGTGGGTTTAGCACAAGCCATCTTACATGATCCATTGGTGCTGATCTTAGATGAGCCTACAGATGGTTTAGACCCTAACCAAAAACATCAAGTGCGAGCATTAATTCAGAACATGGCACAGGATAAAGTAATTGTGCTTTCTACTCATATATTAGAAGAGGTAGATGCGGTATGTAGTCGCGCTATTATTATTAATGATGGACGCTTATTGGCTGATGCAACGCCTGCGGAATTATTAGCACGTTCTCCAATGCATGGAGCTGTCACCATAGAATTAGACGCAGAACAGAATATAGATATTGCAATTCTTAAACGCATCCCTGGAGTAGCTACAGTAGAGAACCTTGCTGAACCAAGCAGTTATCGATTATATCCCAAGCCTAATCAAGCCATAATAGCTAACGTTAATCAGGCTGTTTGCAATCAAAATTGGCAAGTGCGAGCGATTACTTTAGAACGAGGACGTTTAGATGAGGTATTTAGGAATTTGACAACTCAAAATACCATAACCCAAAGACACAGGACAGCATCATGAAACTACAAACCCTAATGGCTGTATATCAGCGCGAATTAACTGGCTATTTTAATACCCCCATAGCTTATGTCTTTATGGTCATCTTTGTAGTACTGGCTGGCCTGTTTACTTTTTATCTAGGAGACTTCTTTGGCAGGAATCAAGCTGATTTAAGATCCTTCTTCCAATGGCACCCTTGGCTATATCTATTATTAATCCCAGCCTTGGCAATGCGCTTATGGGCTGAAGAACGGCGTACTGGTACTGTAGAATTGCTATTATCGCTACCCATTACCGTTACCGAAGCAGTCGTTGCTAAATTTCTAGCCGCTTGGACTTTTACAGCCTTGACTCTTAGTTTAACTCTACCTATGTGGTTTACAGTTAATTATCTTGGAAATCCCGATAATGGTATTATTTTAGCAGGCTATATAGGGAGCTTGTTGATGGCGGCTGGCTATCTAGCAATTGGTAGCTGCATGTCCGCTATTACTAGAAATCAAGTAGTGGCTTTTATCTTAGCAGCCGTTGCCATCTTACTCTTTATATTAAGTGGCTTTCCTATGGTTCTAGATTTTTTTAGTGTTTGGGCACCAAAGGTGTTAATAAAAACTATTGCGACGTTTAGTTTTTTGACGCATTTTGACGCTATTTCTAAAGGCGTAATTGAAGTGCGTGATTTGGTATATTTTCTATCTTTAACGGGTTTTTGGTTATTTGCTACAATAGTAATTGTAGAGATGAAAAAATCATAAATATTAGATTTTGCTACCCTAAAGCATAAATATAAAGCATAAATATAAAGAGGATACAATAGGAATACCATAATGACCAATTTTAAATGGATATCTGGTGCAGCATTAGGATTAGGTATAGTCCTACTAATCGCTGTTAATATGCTAAGTGAAAGCCTATTAACCAACATGCGCCTGGACCTTACCGAACACCAACTCTATACATTAACTACTGGGACACGAAATATCTTGCAACGGCTTGAAGAACCAGTCAGCCTACGCTTCTATATATCCAAAGACATAGCTACCAAGCTACCAGTGATTGGACCCTATGCCAATCGCGTCGAAGAACTATTACAAGAATATACCCGTTTAGCACAAGGTAAATTACGTTTGGAAGTAATAAATCCAGAAGCCTTTAGCGAAGCTGAAGACCAGGCTGTAAGCTATGGTATTCAAAAGATACCCTTAGCAGATGGGCAGATCTCGTTTTACTTTGGACTTGTGGCTAGTGGTCCCACTGATGAACGCGCTGTTATCCCATTTATGGCTACAGAACGAGAGGCCTTTTTAGAATATGATGTTACCAAACTGATTCACCAGGTTGCATGGCCTAAAAAGCCAGTAATTGGTATCTTAGATACCCTAAATCTTAGTACACCAACCAACCCAATGTTGGCCATGCGACAACCACATAGAACACCAATCATTTTGGAACAAATTCAAAAAGCCTTTGAGGTTAAAACTATAGACAAGGCCGCAGATCGCATTCATAAGGAAGTGGATGTGTTGCTACTTATACAACCTCTAGGACTGTCTGAAGCTACCTATTATGCCATCGATCAATTTGTACTGCGCGGAGGTCGTCTTTTAGCCTTGATCGATCCTATGCCAGAATCCAGCAATGGCCGACCTGCTATGGTAGACGCTAATTTAGAGAAATTATTAGCCTCTTGGGGAGTTAGCATAGACCTTACTAAGGCGGTGGGAGATTTGCAATTGGCCCAACAGGTTCAATATGAACGAGAAGGTTATGTGCATACTGCTAGTTATCCAGCTTGGATAGCTGTACCGCAAGAGCTAATTGATAATAAGGACATGGTAACAGCGAATTTAGGTAGTCTTAATCTTGCTAGTGTTGGTAGTTTAGTACGGAAAACTGCTACTGATGAGGATGGAGCTAATAAAAATAATAAGACTAATAGTAGTGCTAACAAGAATGCTGAAAATGAAATTGAATTTCAACCCTTAATAACCAGCACCACCAACTCCATGTTACTAAATACTATGGGACTGAGTATGGGTACTGATCCCCAAATGTTGCTGCAAAATTTTCAACCCTCTGGTAAAACCTATACTATAGCAGCACGCATTAATGGTTCCATTAAAACTGCTTATCCTGATGGCGCACCTGCCAAACCTACTAAAGATACAAAATCTACTAAAGATACTAAAGATACTAAAGATGATACTACAGCTACTGACGATGAAGATAATTCTGAACCATTACCTAGCCATATCAAAGCATCCAAACAAACGGCCAATATAATCCTAATAGCAGATACAGATCTCTTACACAACAAATTTTGGGTACAACTACAAGGGATGTTAGGAATGAGTTTAGCAACTCCTATTGCAGCCAATGGCAGTCTTTTGATCAATGCCCTAGATAACCTCTCTGGTGACAACGACCTAATCAGTGTACGGAATCGCGGTCAATTTTCCAGACCATTTACCCGTATTAGTGAACTACGCCAAGCTGCCGAACAAAAATACCGAACCAAAGAAAAAGAACTCGTAGCTGGACTCAAACAGGCCGAACAACGTTTAGTAGCCCTAGAACAGGGCAAACAAAACGCTAATTCTAGTTCTAGTAAAATGCTAAGTGCCGCACAGGAGCAAGAAATAGCCAAGTTTCGGGATGAAATGATTCGGATTCGTAAAGAATTACGCCAAGTACGCCATCAACTGGGCGAAGACATAGAAACTCTGGAAAACCGGATTAAGGCATTTCATCTCATCTTTATACCATTATTAATAGCTATAATTGGCATAATTATGGGCATCCAACGAGCACAACGCCGCTATGCTAATTCTACCAACTCTATTCAAGAGGGTGTAGCATAATGAGTAATCACAAGACTTTAATCATCTTTGCGCTAATTACTTTTGGAGTGTTGTTGGCTGCGATAGTGTTCCAGCCTGCTTCTGTTACGCCACCTTCTAATATAACTGGGTTGTTATTGCCTAAGTTGGGGCAAAAGCTTGATAGTATCTATAAGATCAAGATTGTTCATGCAGGTGATGTGGTAACGTTGCAACGCCAAGTTACAGATGAACCACAAGGTCAATCCCAAACTCAAGATCAGTCCCAAATTTGGACTGTAGTAGAAAAATCTCTCTATCCAGCCAAGAATACTAAAATTCGAGAGCTACTTTTCGGCTTAGTCCACATCAAACGTTTAGAACCCAAAACTAAAAATCCTAAAAACTATAGTATATTAGGATTAACAGAACCTGATAAAAAGACCAGTAAGGCAGGCCAAATCCAACTATTAGACAAAGCTGATAGGCTAATAACTCAAGTAACTTTAGGAAGACGAGAGCCTGATCCTAACGCCACGACACCACGCAATGATCTATATGCTTTAGTGAAAGGCGATCCCCAAAGCTGGCTAGTACTAGGACGTTTACCAACACTAGGGGCTCCAGGAGCCTGGTTACAGCCTAATTTATTGGAAATAGACACAAAGCGCATTACCAAAGTTACTATTATCCATAAAGACAATGAAACCATTCAGGTCATCTCTAAACCAGATGCTTTGGATCAATTCACTCTAAATGATCTTAAAGCCGAAGAGTCGCTGCAAAGTGATTATATCTTAAAAGATATTGTAGATCGTTTTAGTAAACTCCAGCTAGAAGATGTCCAATTGGCTCGTGATCTTAAATGGCCTGAGGCGTTAGATTTACAGGTTAAAGCACAGACTAAAGATGGCTTAGTAATCACTATAGCCGCAGCTAAAGTAGGAGAGCATACTTGGCTACGTTTGACAGCTACTACAGTTCCTATACCAGCCACAGATCTTACTAAGGATTCCAAAGCTATAGACTCTAAGCCTACAGACACTTCTAAACCTCAGACTTCTAAACAGGCTCCAGTAGCTAATAAGGCAGAATCGACTGCACAAGCTAGAATCCAATCCAAAGCTACTAAGCCACCGAAAAAATCTCCACAACAAGAAGCCAAAGAACTCAATGCACGTTGGAAGGGATGGGCTTATAAATTAGCAGATTGGGCCTATCAGACATTAAATAAACGCCGTTCTGATTTAATAAAATCTGATACTGAAGAAGCTTCAGAAACATCTGATGCCTCTGATGCCCCTATTAATAATGATGTTGGTGCTACAGACGGAGCTGCTATTGATATAGAAACAGAACTTGATGCTGGAGCACCAACAGATATTGAAATGCCAATTATTCCTGATACTGAAGAAATAGACACTAATACTGAAGCCACAGAAGATATTAAAACTGATCCTGATACTAAATCTAATACCAAAACTACTACTGTAACTGCTACACCAACAACAGATAGACCCTAAAGAATCGAAAACCATGATTTAATACAGTCTAGTACCGAGGCTCAGCCTTTACACTAGCTGCCTCATGGTTGGGACTGGTTCAGTCTGATGTTTGAACATAACATCATAATTATATTACATTATTTTTATAATAGTTGTAAGGTCTCACAATAGAAAATTTACAAGCAAATTTTTTTAAATTGACACTATCACACTATCTAGGACAAAATTTTGGGACGATTTTAGAGTATAGCATAATAAAAATTATTTTTAAATAACATAATGTTAGTTGATGAATTAGACTGAACCAGTGCCGAAACTCCCAATTTTTACTTTATCGTTATTGAATTGATAGAGGGTTTCGGATAATGTCTATTTATGAAAAGGTGCGCGATGCGCTCCCTACAATTCCCAATGTGTACAAGTTTTTAGCTCATAAATCCATCGTTTATTGAGAAGTTACAAAATCTTGACATTATTTTTCTAATTTAGCAGGATAGATGAGCAATGCGCACCCTACAATATCAATAAAAATTATGGTTATTAATATCTCAAGTTATTTTAAATTAAATGCATTGCCATCTAGTGCATGGCTAGAACAAACCGAGCATTTATTGATAGGACATCCTGAACCTTCTGATATATTCTTCTTCTATAAACCACTACTTGATCTCAATCTTGGTGGTAAATCAGCCTTCTATCGTATATCTTCTAATAATCCTCAAAAGGAACAGCATCGCGTATCTAATCGTAAATCTAAATCCCATAAATTACCATCCCGCAAAACAGAATCATCAGAAATCAAAGCCATATTATTACGCTTTTTTATTGACTATCGAGAAATAGACATCTTAGTCGTCTCCCAAGAAATAGTTGGTCCGGTACCTATAACTAAAGATGCTTTAAACCAACATTATGAATCTCTATATAATTATGCAATAAATCTTTTTACATTACCAAAAGAAGATATCACCTATTTACGACGTTATTCATGCTGGATCAATGCAACCTTTCCCCAAGAGCAATTAGACGATTTTGCTGAGGTCTTTTTAAGTGATCGTACCTTGCGGCCTATTGAGGATGCCTTAGTATGTGCTGAAAGGGGCTTTTTATTTCAAATTACAGCAGCCTATCATTATGCCCTCTATGAACGCTATATTCTAATGTATGGTCTATTGCTGGCCTATCAGATAAGCCTAGAAATTTTTATTAATGAGTTAGCGTTTTTGACTATTGAAAATATAGGTTCACTAGAGCAATTGCGTAAAGAGTGTGCTGAGTTTAATGCGATATTTTACTTTACTAATCCAGTAAAACCTGGTAATAGCAATCTACGGCCATCTTGGAATAAACTTATGCGACCGTTTAATATGGACACTCTAACAGCAGAAATGATGGGGCAACTGGAGGCTATCACTCAAATTTATCGTATTGAGCAGGAGCGGAATCATCGCGCCAGAGAACGCATAGAAGAGCAGGAACGTTTGCAGCGGGAGCTAGATACTAAAGAGCATGAACGGGCTAAACAAAAACGCCAGGAGAGATTTAATTTTTGGTTGTCAGTAGTAGGTATTCTCTTGACTGCTTTGACTGTAATTGAAATCAAGCCTTCAGATTTGATGCAATTCCTTCAAGAATGGGGTCAGTTATTTACAAACTTATTGCAAAATCTAGGATAGTAGGGTGGGCAAGCTTCTGTAGTGTTTGCCCATGCAATCCAAATATTTGATACAGTGTAATTTTTACAACTCAAAAATAGAGGTTGTGTGTGAAATTGATGCCCTTGAGCTTGTTTTTTGGTTGGTCTTGGGGGTTATGTATCCCCTTCGTTCAAGCCAAATTATATAGAGTCGTCCATAATCGATGGTGATAAATAATGCAACACATACAACTGCAAAAATATACCAAATCTAATTTTAGTTGGCACTATATGGGCAGTATTCTCATATCTTTAATTGCAGCTATGAGTTTTATCGCCTGGAATTTGGATCTGAATCAAAATACATTTATCACACTCTGTAATTACTTTTGTGCTCCAGAGATAGATTGTAAAGCTCCAATATTAGGAAGCGAGAATTGGAAAATATGTGCTGCTAATCTAGCGAAACAGACCTTGGCACATAAGAATTTTAAAGTCAAATTACGCTATAAACCCCTATTAGCTTTAGAGGATGGAGAAAACGACAGCCAATATGGGCCATCACAACCATTTACTTCTGGAATTATTTTAAATACTGGGACTCAGTATCAAGTCCAAATTCAACCATTTCAACCTATTCGAGCATATCTATTTCACCAAGATTCCACTGGTCAAATAACTGTTTTAACTCCTGGTAAATTTTTAATTCCAGATCATAAGGTTACATTTCCAGGTTATGATGCCTCCTATAAAGTGACAAACAATAATGGTACTGAACATCTCTATATCTTATTATTACCCAATCGTTCCCATCCATTGTTGGATACAATAATAGTGAGGCTAAGAAATAATGTTAAGCATTCTGAGGCAACTAATAGCTTATTAAGTTTGTTAAATAAGGCATTAGCCAATCGCTGTCTCCATATAAATTATACTGTGCAACCATCACAATTGGCTACTTCTAATTGAGGTTATAGGTTATTACGGTATTATCTAATCCATTCCTAGCCTTATTCCCTATATTAAAAGTTAATATTCAATATTTTGAATAACATCTATTCAAATATAGGTATTTTGTGCCGTAGCCAGTTTATAAATAAAAATTATTGCTTGCATAAAAAATTCTATTAAAAAATGCTTGTATTTTTTCTAAATATCTTTAATATTAAATTCTTTAATTTGTATTTGAAGTTTTAATAATTTTGAGATTAATATTGCAATTAGATGTTTAGATAGATTGTGATTTACTTCCCATTGAAAGGGGATTAAGACTTTGAAAATTCTTACCAAACATTCCCTCCTCTATTTAGGTTTGATTCACTTCCCCCATTGAGAGGGGATTAAGACAATATAAATTTTTGGAAGCGAACTAGGCAGATTAGGTTTACAAACCTCATTTTATTTAGAATTAGGGAAACAAAAAAGCCCAAATATTTGGGCTTTTTTGTTTTGAACTATGATTAAGTATCGTTCCCATGCTTAAGCGAAAGGAACGATAAAAAATATACTATAAATTATATTTATGGTAATCTAGCATAGCACATTTTGCACATCTTACAAAACTCTGGAACTATATAGAATGCAGAATATAAAACAGCGTATCCTGCTGCTATTTTTTATTAGTATAGGATTTTTTAGTATAAACTCTATACTAATCTATGCAAACACTAATCAGAATGCTATAGAACAAGCCTCAACTGCAACAACACCTGGCGTAACAGCCCAAGAAATCTTCTTAGGTTCAGTACTACCTTTAGATGGACGTACTGCTGGCATTGGTATAAAAATAAGTGCTGGCTTTGATGCAGCCTTAGCTGGCCAAATAATTAACGGACGTACCGTTCGTATCTTATATGCCGATGATCTATACGAACCCATCCTTACTCCCCTTAAGGTACGAAGACTGCAAAAACAAGGCATCTTTGCCCTGCTAGGCAATGTAGGCACCCCTACAACCGCTGCTGCTTTGCCTATTATAAAGCAACATGGCATCCCAGCACTGGGATTTTTTACAGGTACTAGTCTACTACGCACTGGCCGAGGACTCATGCTAAATTATCGAGCTAGCTATGCCCAAGAGACTGAGACCGTTATTAAAGCAGCTATACAAGCAGGCGTTAAACCAGAACAAGTATGTGCCTATGTACAAAATGATGCCTACGGCAAAGACGGATTATTGGGCATGGCAACAGCACTAAAACAGGCTAAAGCACCTCAAAAGGTAATACAAAGCTTGGAAACTTTGCTTGCCAATAGTACCAATGATTGGCTAGTACGACCACCTAAAAATGGTGCAGCTCCAATTAACAATCATGGCCCAGTTGGTGTGTATATGCGAAACCATCTTGATGTCTTGTCGGGCTATAAATCCTTGAAGAATTGGGAACACCAAACCAGTTATCGCTGTAAACTAGTCTTAGCCGTTGGGATATATGAAAATATTGCCCAATTCATCTATGAATCTCGAGATAGTTACAAAGAAAACTGGATTATATCCGCAGTGTCATTCGTTGGTGCTAATAACCTCCTACATACCTTACAAGAGCTTAATGAACACGAAAATTTAGGGCCAGCGCATGGATTAGAAAATGTCCTGATGACCCAAGTAGTACCAAATTTAGATTCTAAATTACCTATTGTAGAGAAAGCACGGAGTAAATTAGGCAAAGATTTTGGTTTTATATCATTAGAGGGTTATATAATAGGGCAAATTATGCTGAAATTATTGCGTGAAACCCCAATGCCTTTGACCAGAATTAATTTTATGAATCAAGCACGACAAACTAAGTTTAACCTAGGTGGTATTTCGATTGATTTTACTAAAAATGGCTATCAAGGTTCTGATTTAGTTACCATTACACGTTTGACTGTGGATGGCTATAAACTGGTAACTCCTAAAGATTGGCAGAATATGTTAGCCTGGCGTACTAAAAAAGCTACAACCGTTACTAAGCATAGCAACCGTAAAGAGTCCCAATCACGCCATTCTTCTGATAAGGAAATGCGAAGAAATAAAGACACGCGCAAAAGTAGAACTAAAAATAGAAGGAATCGTCAAGGGCGCAGAGGTAGACGATGAATTTTTTACCCAAACTCACTATCGCACGTCGCCTCTTATTGATCTTTATAATATCTATACTAGGCTTTGGTGCCCTAACATTATCTCATCAACAATTTTTGCAAGTTGAACATGAGAACGCGGCTTTAATAAAACATGCAACCGCCTTTGGTAACCTCATCTATAATTTTGAAAAACATCTCAATGAGTTAAGAGACAAAGCCGATACATTCTTACTCCATAAAGATATAAGATACGCTGAAGAATTTTTTAGCGATACTGGTTTCTATAAGCTACAAAACTATATAGATAGCCTAAAAAATATGGCCAATGAACCTAGAGTGCTAGGACTATTACAGCAATTACAGGAGGCTATTAATAGATATGGTGCTGCTTTTGATGCCGTAATCAATGCCCAAGTACTAGTTGGCTTTGATATGAATACTGGCTTTTTAGGAGATGCACGTTTAGCTATTGGTAAAGCTGAAAAAGTATTACAGAACTTACCAGCAGACCATACCCAAACTCGTTTAATGGTAGCGTTTTTACAAATGCGCCGTTATGAACAAATGTTTATTGAACAGCAGGATGCTCTTAATGTTAAACATTTACATAATGCTATTCAGCAATTTTTAGCCTTATTAAATAATGCCAGATTACCTGCTAAAGAAAAGCGGCTAATCACTCATGCGTTGCGAATTTATGAACTTATGTTCAAACAATATGTGATGGCCGTGTATCGTCTAGAGGCACGTATTGAAGATGTTGAAACGGTGTTGCAAACTATCTATGAATTTAATAATTATTTAAAGGCACAACGCACCCTGGTTATTGAAGATAGTGCCGCTAAAGCAAAAGCTGCCGAGACCCAAGCCAATTTCTATATGAGTATCATCATGATAGTAGTGGCCAGCACCATAGCCTTAATGCTGCTATTTTTAGCTTTAAACTTACGACATTCTCTGAACCGCCTCGAAGATACCGTACAGCAGATCTTTGAAGGTGATATTACTGCAAGAACTGGTCTCACTGGCAAAGATGAACTCGCACATCTAGGACATGCCTTTGATACCCTCTTGAGTGAACGGGTAGCATCTCTCGCCAAAGCAGAAGCCGAAAATGAGGTACTCAACGAATCTATCATCAGCATCATTGGCACTGTGGCGCAAATGAGCCAAAAAGATTTTACTATCAAAGCAGTGGTTGCTGAAGATGTCACGGGCACCATCTCTGATGCCCTAAATCTAATGGTAAGCGAAACTAGCGATGTTCTACTTCAAATTAAAGCCGTATCCCATGCTGTAGCACAAGCAGCCAATGCCGTAAGTGGCCAAGCCGAAAAAGTCAACGAAGTAGCAGCCCATGAACGTGAACTAGTACAAATAAGTGCTGAAGGTCTAAAAGCTGCTGGTCTTGCTTTGGGCCAATTAGCTCAAGAAGCCGAAGGAGCCAATACCAAAGCGGATACGGCTATGGGGCGTACCAGAGAGGCCTTAATGGCTGTAAACACCAGTGTCCAAGGCATAGATCGCATCCGTGATATCATTCGAGAAACGGAAAAACGTATTAAACGTCTAGGCGAGCGTTCTCAAGAGATCAATGGTGCGGTAAACTTAATCAATGCCATTGCAGAGCGTACCCATATCTTAGCTCTTAATGCTAGTATGCATGCAGCATCTGCAGGAGAGGCTGGTAGAGGCTTTGCAGTTGTTGCTGATGAAGTGCAACGTCTAGCTGAAAGCTCTCAAAAAGCTACTGCAGATATCTCGGCAATGGTTAATGCGATTCGGGAAGAGACATCGGATACGTTAGAGACTATGAACCGTTTGGTAGCTCAGGTAGCGGAAGGTACGCGCCAAGCTCAAGAAGCTCGCAAACAGATGCAGGAAACTGAAGCTACTACTACCAACCTGGTGCAGGCCGTACAGTCTATGGCGAAAGAGGCGGATAAACAATCGCATAGTGCGTTAGAACTAAGGAAGCAATCGCAAGGTATTATTCGTAGTACCGAGCAGACTAGCATGGCCCTTAAGGAACAGTCCACTTATACTAATAGGTTAGTTGAATATGCAGAGTCGCTACAAAGTTCAGTAGAGGTCTTTCGCCTTCCCAAATCTACATCTTAAAATATTGAGACTATACTTTTTATGAAGTGCTACATCTATATAATAACCTGGTTATTTAATATGCAATTACGCTTAAGATTAATCGCATCCACAATCTTTTTAATGAGTAATGTCTTGTGCGATTACGCTATGGCTAATCGCACCTACGATTCCTTTAGCATTGATGCTGATGCGACAGTCAATATCGGATTTAACTACCCGACAACAGGTCCGTATCGAGCCATAGGTATCCAACAAAAACGTGGAGCCCATTTAGCTGTAGATGAAATAAATACCGCAGGTGGTATTTTAAAGCATCAGATCCATCTAATCGAATGGAATTCCCAATCTAATCCAAAGATTACTACTCATAATGTCACGCAAATGATCAAAAAAGATCAAGTTCAAATGGTATTTGGTGGCTCTTCCAGTGCCGTAGCCCTGGCTGCCAGTGCCGTATGCAAGCACCACAAGATTCCATTTTTTGCTACCTTAGCTTATGCAAATGAGATTACAGGCAGTCAGGCTAATCGCTTTACATTTCGAGAATGTTACAATACCAGAATGGCCGCTAAAGCTCTAACTACATATTTGCGCACTAATCTATCTGATAAAACTTATTTCTATATCACAGCCGATTATTTATGGGGGCATAGCACAGAAGCTGCTTTTCGTTCCCAATCTAATACTACTGATACTGCAATTCATAAAAGTGTTTTAGTGCCCTTTCCAGCTAGTTATAACGATATTTGGGATGCCTTGCAAACTGCTAAAAGAGCCAACCCTAAAGTTCTAATACTAGTCTTATTGGGTAACGAAATGGTCACTGCCTTAAAGTTGGCCACAATCATGAATCTCAAAACGACCATGGCCATTATCGTTCCTAGTATCACTTTAGAGATGGCAGTAGGTGCTGGCCCTAAAGCCATAGAAGATGTAATCAGCACCACTCCTTGGTTATGGGAAGTACCTTATAAATATAATTATCCTAAAGGGCAACAATTTGTTGCCAACTTCTTTGCACGATATGGGAGTTATCCTAGTACTGCCGCAGCTTCGGCTTATAGTATCGTTTATGAATATAAAGCTGCTGTAGAGCGAGCTAAATCATTTATAGGCACTAAAGTAGTTACCGCTTTAGAGGATCATACCTATCAAATAACCAAAGATCCGCAAACCTGGCGGGCTTTTGATCATCAATCTTTACAAACTGTCTATGTAGTACAAGGCAAGTTTCGACCTCGTGCTATTAATGCCCATAGTAGGCAAGAGGGATATTTTGAGATTCTAAATACAGTGCCAGGTAAAAAAGTTGCTTTGACCCAGAAACAATGGAAAAAGCTGCGCCGTAAAGCCCAACGATCTCCAACTTTAGAAACTCTACCCACACCATAACTTCAATGTGCTATTACGTTTTTCTAATTCTACTTTATCATAATTGACAACCTACAATGAATATTATAAAATAATGTAATATAATTATGATGTTATGATCCAGATAGGGTGAGCACGGCATCATCGTGCCCACGCAAAATTTGTTAAAATAATTTTTCTTTATTTGTATTTTGCGTGGCTTCAACTTCCTTAGAAGTTAATGAACCTCATCTCCAACTCTCCAACCTTTATTGTGTCATAGTCTTTTAGCTTAGAACCGCTTTCAGATACAGGGATACCGTTAATAAGAGGGTCCTTACCAGATATCTTTTTTAAAGTATAAGACCCGTTTTGATTGGTGATAGCCGCCAAGTCAGAACCTTTGCCAATCATATGAAAAGATTCATTAATATCCTCAGTTTTGCCAGAATTTTGGCCGTTAAGGTAACGTATACTGACAGTTCCTGCTTCTGATTTCGAAGATGTTTCCGTTGTCATAACGGTCTTTTCGGAAGGTATACTATACTTATCATCTAAATTTAGGTTAAAGCATAGATTATGAGTACCTAATTTTATGGTATCACCATATTTGAGCATCTGCTTATTTACACTGAGTCCGTTAATCGTGCTGCCATTTGTGCTGCCTAAATCCTCAAATAGGTAGCCGCCATAGGCTTTAGAGATTTTAGCATGGTGCCAACTTACCATGGATTCTTCCAATATCACATGACAATCTGAGCCACGTCCGATCATGATATCCCTGTCATCAAGAGTCCATTTCGATAAAACTTTGTCTCCTTTTGTAATAGAGAGTTCTGGCATTAAATTGATCTCCTTAACTTACTACACACTGTTATAAATGTATATTTTTGATGCAAAAATGGCACATAACATTTAAGAGAATTTGCTCTTAAAAAAACTTAAATAGAGATAGATTAATATAAAATGATAGCATAAACCATCAATTTGTGGACACTGGTTAAATCTAATTCATGAATTAACATTATGTTATTTAAGAAATTTTTTGGTATCCTTCATTATCGTCCAAAAGTAGTTTACACTTTTTGAATTGGGAATAGGATATTCATACCAGTATTAATAAAGAATGTCGATAATATAACCAATCTACTCGATGTTCAAAATTTAGAAAATGTTTATATAATACAATTGAAATTTATAATACTGGATTCCTGCTTTCGCAGGAATGACGACTTGATGAAAAATCTGCTGTTGAATGACCCACCCGTCATTCCTGCGAAAGCAGGAATCCATACGCAATTTTTTTTAAGCCAAAAAACTGGATAGTCGAGTAATACAAATATATTTTTGGGTCGTTTCATTCTGCAAGGCATTTTGTATGGTATCTCCTATAAAACCCTTGCAACACATGATATTAGAATATTAACGGATACTAACTTTTGAACATCGAGATCTATAAATTGTAAACTAGGAAATGAAGGATGCCATATTTTTATGCTTAAACACATCCCACCTAAAGAACGCTTAATCTTCGCATTAGATGTAGCATCACAAGAGGCTGCAACACAATGGCTAGATCGCCTGACAGACTATGTGCACTTCTATAAAGTAGGGCTACAACTATTTTTAAATAGCGGATTCTCTGTAATCGATATGATTCAAGAACGTGGCCATAATGTTATGGTTGATCTAAAATTTTTTGATATTCCTGAAACCGTTGGTCTTGCAGTACGCGCATTACAAAATCGCAACATTAATTTTATTACAGTACATGGCAACGATGCTATTTTACAGGCTGCAATACGAGAACGTTGTGATACTAAAATTCTTGCAGTTACTGTACTAACTAGCTTTGATGAATCTGATCTACGAGCAATGGGGCTAACTGGGTCTATCCAAGATTTAGTATATCATAGAGCGAAGAAGGCACTTGCTATAGGGTGTGATGGGGTCATTTCTTCTGGTATTGAGATCCCAAAATTACGCAGCACTTTTGGAGAACGATTTTTAATTGTAAGTCCAGGTATTCGTCCTGGATTTAATGATAGCATTTCTCAAGATGATCAAAAAAGAGTAGTGTCCGCATATCAAGCCATTCGTAATGGTGCGGATTATATAGTAGTTGGTCGTCCTATTCGTGATGCTAGTGATCCTATCTCTGTAGTAAAAGCAATCCACAAGCAAATCGCGGATGCTATTGACACTTAGCTTATCTTATACTCGACTATCCAGTTTTTTGACTTGATAAATTTGTAGGGCGGGAGAGCGAAGCGATCCCGCCTTCTATATAAATTTACTGCTTTGAAATAATGCCTAAATTGGGTAGAAATAGCAATGTGAAAAAT
>LFCU01000082.1 GCA_001044195.1 Candidatus Achromatium palustre | reverse complement strand
TCAAGCAACTGCTATCTGATTAATTTACAGCTTATAGCCGTAGCTAGGTAGTGATCGAGTAATCGTAGGGTGCGCATTGCGCACCATAAATATGTAAATTTGGGCATCCTTCATTTCCAGTTTACACTTTGAAGTATCGTTTCCACGCTCTGCGTGGGAATGCAGTTGGTGACGCTTCGCGTCACAAAAATTTAAATTGTTCACTACTTTTCCGTCAAAGTGAAGGATGCCTTTTATCTAACTCTTTCTTAGACATGATATTTATAGTCTATTGCAAAGAAATTAAGGATGCAAATTTTATATAAATTGCATTTATTTGGAAAAATTAATAAATATAATTGTATATACAAATTGTAAAGGTTTTTATCTTTGGTCAAAAGTTTGAGATAATTTTATAGTATGCAATGCGCACCCTATACGGTATACCGTTGTAATTTTAGTTCTTATGATTGAAAAATATTATGGATACAAAAAAAACCAGTGTAATTGTTGCTGGTGCTAGAACCCCAATAGGATCTTTTGGAGGCACTCTAGCCTCGTTACCTGCTAGCAAACTTGGAGCTACAGTAATACAGGCTTTACTAGAACGTGCTGGCGGTTTAAATCCAGCACAAATAGATGAAGTAATATTAGGCCAAGTTTTGACTGCTGGCGTAGGACAAAATCCCGCTCGCCAAGCCGCTATTGCCGCAGGCTTACCATACCAAGTAACAGCCATGACTATCAACAAAGTCTGTGGCAGTGGACTCAAAGCTGTAGCCCTAGCCAACCAAGCAATAATGGTAGGCGATGCCAATATCATAATAGCTGGTGGCCAAGAAAACATGAGCCAAGCTCCACATCTATTACCAAAATCCAGAGAAGGACAACGCATGGGTGATTGGCAGCTAAAAGACAGTATGATCATAGATGGACTCATGTGTATATTTGGCCAGGTACACATGGGGATTACAGCAGAAAATATAGCCCAAAAATATGCCCTAGAACGTACAACACAAGATGTCTTCGCCGCCCAATCTCAACAAAAAGTGGAAGCCGCGCAACAAGCACAAAAGTTTGCAGATGAAATCGTAAAAGTTACTATACCTAAACGCAAAGGCGAACCAGTGATACTGGAACAGGATGAGTTCCCTCGTGCTGGAACTACTGCGGAGGCTTTAGCCAAATTACGTCCAGCATTTACTAAAGATGGTACTGTTACAGCTGGCAACGCTTCAGGAATCAATGATGGTGCAGCGGCAGTCTTAGTGATGAGTGAAGACCAAGCTTATGCTCTGAATCTAACTCCAATGGCTCGTATTGTAGCTAGTGCTAGTGCTGGTGTCGATCCAGCAATTATGGGCACTGGATCAATTCCAGCCGTTACTAAATGTTTACAAAAAGCAGGTTGGGAGATTAAGGACTTAGATCTAATAGAAGCCAATGAAGCCTTTGCAGCTCAAGCTTTAGCTGTCAATGCAGACTTAGGTTGGGATCCAAATAAGGTTAATGTCAATGGTGGTGCTATAGCTTTAGGCCATCCTATAGGTGCATCTGGTGCTAGAATTTTAGTGACATTGCTTTATGAAATGCAGCGTCGTAAAGCCAAACGAGGTTTAGCTACTTTATGTATTGGTGGTGGTATGGGAATCGCTATGGCAATAGAGGGTGTCTAAGTAGTAAAGGCTGTTAATTTGCGAGCTTGGAAGCTTTGGTACCAGTAAGTTATAGGTGCGATTAGAGCAGCGTAACCGCACTGCCAAATAGGGAATTATAAACATCAAGGTTCTTGTTTTGCTTCTGCCTTCCTTGCTTCATGCTGCTTCTTAATAGATTCAATATCACGATCAGTTACATCAAAGAAAAAGAATATAGTCCAACTATTTATCTCAGATATACCATAATTTACTATAGATCGTCCTGTAGGCGTTCCAGCTTTGGCATCACGCACACTCAAAGCAATCTTGGTTATACCTCGATAAGTATTCTTTCCATATAATGCAGCCTCAGGGGTTTTTACATTTCCGACTGCTGGGATAGGCAAATTAAAAGAAGGAAGACCAAATAAGACTTTACCATTACTAACAGCAATAACACCAAATGATACATCAATAATAGTGTCAGCTTGTTCAGGACTATCTACTATAGATACACCAGCATCTAAAAAATGCCGCTTAATTGCATGTACAGCATACAGTTCTCTATTGGTGCCTGAATGTTGTGCATTAATCATAGTTTTGCCTAATCGTTGTGGTAGATTATTAATTACTACCCCATTGGCATCCTTTATAACTATGTTTGCGGTTGCACGATCCACTGCATCCGAAAGCAATGTCTCTTCTAATGCAATATTTTTGGGTTGATCTGCATTCCATGTTGTGCTACATCCAAATAGCAATAAAACTAGAGGTATTATAAGGGTATTTTTATTCATGTAATATTTTTTAAAGATAGAGTTAGCGTACTGAAATAGCAGTTAAAAAATTTATCGTTTTTAGCACTCTGTATAAAAACGTTTAAAATGACCAACTTCACTAAGTAATTATGTAATAACCAATTTGCTAATTTGTCCAAATTCCAATTATATTATACCGTATATTTATGACTTAGATGACTTATTTTAAGATAATGTTTTTATCTAACATCCAATAGTATCAAATATTATGTAGCAAAATCATTCCTTTAATCCTTAAGTATAATAGTAAAAATTATATGCAAAAATTAGAATACATGTTTGAGTCTCTACTTTTTAACAGCCGCTGGTTGTTAGCACCATTTTATTTTGGATTAGTGCTAGGGATTGGCGTTTTATTATTCAAATTTATCAAGGAATTTATCGCATTACTCGCAATATTGGGACATGCAAAAGGTAGCGAAATACTAATTGGGGTACTTACACTGGTAGATATTACATTCGTTGCCAACCTTTTGCTTATTATGATCTTTGCAGGCTATGAAACCTTTGTATCTAAAATCGATATTGGGGACCATAAAGACCGACCAGGCTGGATGGGCAAAGTTAGTTTTGCTAATCTTAAAATCAAACTTTTTGGCTCTATAGTGGCCATTTCTGGTATTGAATTGCTAAACGCTCTATTGAAAGCTGAATCTTTTACCAATGAACAGCTTGCCTGGAAAGTGGGGATTCATCTTACGTTTGTAGTTTCTGGCCTGCTGTTTGCTCTTACTGATCGTATTGGGCATGATGATCCTCGTCGCAGCGAATCAAATAACAGCCATTAAATCTTATACTAAAAATGGTGTCATTCATTTTCCAGTTTACACTTGAAGTATCATTTCCACACTCTGTGTGAGAATATAGAATTATATTTTGAGTTCCCATGCGCTGTGTGGGAACAGGTTATCCGCAACGAGACCTAAAATTACCATGAACATTTTAATTGTTGGCAACGGTGGTCGTGAACATGCCCTAGCATGGAAAATTTCCCAATCACCTAATGTACAACAAGTATTTATAGCTCCAGGCAATGCTGGTACAGAGTTAGAACCAGAGATTACCAATGTGCCTATTACCTATAATACCATTAATAGATTAATAGACTTTGCCAAACAACAGGCTATTGATTTAACTATAATAGGTCCCGAAGCCCCCTTAGTACAGGGCATTGTAGATGAATTTAATGCAGCAGATCTAAAATGTTTAGGCCCGAATCAAGCAGCAGCTCAACTTGAAGGCTCTAAAATTTTTGCCAAACAATTTCTTACCCGTTATGGCATTCCAACTGCTTCTTATAAAGTCTTTACTGAAATTACCGATGCATTAGCATATCTTGATACAGTACAGTTCCCAATTGTAATCAAAGCCGACGGACTCGCCGCTGGCAAAGGCGTAATCATAGCACCAGATATAACAACAGCTAAATCCGCCGTAACCGCTATGCTAGTAGAGCAACGTTTTGGAACGGCTGGCAAACAAATTATTATTGAAGAGTTTTTAGTAGGCCAGGAAGTAAGCTTTATTGCCTTAGTGGATGGTACTCATGTACTGCCCTTGGCTAGTTCTCAAGATCATAAACCCATTAGTGAAGGAGATACTGGTCTTAATACTGGTGGGATGGGAGCTTACTCGCCTGCTCCTATACTTACCCCAAAACTACATACCCAAGTCATGGAAGATATTATGTTACCTACAGTGCAGGGTATGGCGGCAGAAGGTCGACCCTATAAGGGATTCTTATATGCTGGTCTTATTATTGGTGCTGACAAGATACCCAAAGTCTTAGAATTTAATTGCCGCTGTGGTGATCCAGAAACCCAGCCACTTATGTTGCGTTTACGTTCAGATTTAGCGAATTTATGTCTTTGTACTGTAGAAGGTCGCTTAAATCATCAAACTATTTCTTGGGATCCCAAAATAGCACTTGGTGTAGTGTTAGCTTCTAATGGCTATCCCAAACATTACGATACTGGCCATATTATTACGGGCTTGCCATCAGAACATGAATCGCAACAATCTAGCCTAGAGCATAAAATATTTCATGCTGGCACTAAACTACGAGAAGATGGCAAAGTTATTACTAGTGGCGGTCGGGTATTATGTGTCACAGCTCTTGGGGAAACTATAACGGCAGCGCAACAGAATGCTTATGCGTTGGTTGACACTATCCAGTGGTCAGATAAATATTATCGACGTGATATCGGATATAAATATAGCACGTAGGATGGGTAGAACCTAAGTGAAACCCATTAAATAACAGGCATCCTTCATTTGCTTGCCTAAAGTACTTTACATGGATCGTTCCCATGCTCTGCGTGTGGGAACGATAAAAACTTTTTAGATTGTGTGTAATTGTGAATTAAGATGTATAATTGCTTTAACTCGATGTTCAAAAGTTAGTATCTGTTAATATTCTAATATCATGTGTTGCAAGGGTTTTATAGGAGATACCATACAAAATGCCTTGCAGAATGAAACGACCAAAAAATATA
>LFCU01000081.1 GCA_001044195.1 Candidatus Achromatium palustre | reverse complement strand
ATTTGGTATACTATACAGTATACCATAAGTTTGTGGTATAAAATAGCTGGAAAAAGATATTTTTTAATTGCTTTTAACATATTGAATTTTATGAGATTATTTTTGGATTCTGAATTGCTGACAAATGGTCGTAAAATTGTCCCCATTAAACGTCATAAACAATTTGACCGTATTACAGCTAACGAACTTTGCAAACAGGCTGGTTTAAACACAAAATATTAGCCAGATAGGGTAAAGCAAACGGCCATATCGTTTGCCCATGCGAACCAACTAAAAAAACAAGGTGTTAATTGAAATTTGAGTGGGATAATAATAAAGCCGCAAAGAATTTACAAAAACATGCGGTTAGTTTTGATGAAGCTAAAACTATTTTTAATGACCCTCTAGCATGTATCTTTGATGATGAGTGGCATTCTATAGGATAAATAAGAGAATTGATTATTGGACACTCCACCAAAAATAGACTGCTTATTGTATCGTTTACGGAACAAGTATCAAACATTATCAGAATCATCAGCGCACGACAGGCAACAATACCAGAGCGTAAGATATATGAAAAACACAGAAGATGCTGAACTAAATGATGATATACTAACAGAGTATTCATTTGATTACTCAAAGGCAAAGCCTAATCGTTTTGCAAAACCATCGAGTAATGTAACAACTGTTATACTTGATCCTGATGTAGCTAGAGTTTTTACTAATTCCGAAGCGGTTAACAAAGCATTAAGGGCTATCTTGGCTGCATTACCTAATCCTCAGCGTACAGATACGATTAAGCCATATTTGTAACACTTAGAGCCGTAGGGCGGGAGTATCCCACCATAAAGATTCGTATTATTCATACTGTATACAATTTTTGAAAAAGCGAGATGCTCCCACCCTACATGTTAATAGAATATAAATTTACGGTTGTGACCCACAGGTTAGTGATATTTAAAAGTATGCACTTAAATTTATATAGTACGGTAGGTGCGATTAGCGAAGCGTAATCGCACACGATATCCAAATTAATGTTTAA
Source organism: Candidatus Achromatium palustre (assembly GCA_001044195.1). GTDB lineage: Bacteria > Pseudomonadota > Gammaproteobacteria > Chromatiales > Chromatiaceae > Achromatium > Achromatium palustre. The sequence goes on along the minus strand of LFCU01000081.1, from coordinate 2,993 downwards.
ATGGTGTAAAGATAATTGTGCGATTACGCTTCGCTAATCGCACCTACGACTCTGGCTTAATCGTACCTACGTGCTGAACCAGTCCCAACTTTTTTACCGTCTGATGCCAAGGATCTGCCTTGACACCTATTTCCATAGCTTTTGCTATGGTGTTATTGAATCCCAATGCGCTAGATTAAATCAAACCGATCTGCATTCATAACCTTGGTCCATGCAGCAACAAAGTCTTTTACAAATTTTTCCTGATTGTCATCCTGTGCATAAACTTCAGCGTAAGCACGAAGGATTGAGTTGGAACCAAATACCAGATCTACTCTGGTAGCAGTCCACTTGACTGTATCGGTTTTACGATCCCTGATTTCATATAAGTTATTCTCAATAGGTTTCCAGATGTAATGCATGTCGGTGAGATTTACGAAGAAATCATTCGTTAATACACCCTCACGTTCTGTAAAAACACCATGCTTAGTACCACCATAATTAGTACCAAGGACTCGCATTCCACCAACCAGCACTGTCATCTCAGGAGCAGTCAAGCCCATTAATTGAGTACGATCCAGCATTAATTCTTCAGCAGTTACAACATATTCTTTTTTGAGCCAGTTGCGATATCCATCATGGATTGGCTCCAATACCTCAAAAGATGTGCTATCCGTCATTGCTTCTATAGCATCCCCACGTCCAGGTGTAAAAGGAACAGTTATATCAATCCCCGCCACTTTTGCAGCTTGCTCTATACCTAAGTTACCTGCCAACACGATTATATCAGCGATACTTGCTCCAGTTGTATTGGAAATATTTCTGTAAACATTTAGTACCCTATTAAGACGCTCAGGTTCGTTACCCTCCCAACTGTTTTGTGGTTCTAAACGGATACGCGATCCATTAGCACCACCACGTTTATCAGAGCCACGGAATGTTCTGGCACTATCCCAAGCAGTACTAACCATCTCGTTGATACTTAAACCGCTGGCTGCTATCTTGTCTTTTGTAGATTGGACATTATAAGTGTATCCTGCTGAAACTGGGTCTTGCCAGATCAGATCTTCTTGCGGTACATCTGGTCCAATATAGCGTACCTTGGGTCCCATATCTCGGTGGGTTAGCTTAAACCAGGTTTTGGCAAAAACTTCAGAGAAGTATTCTGGGTCTTTATAGAAACGTTCCGAGATTTTTCTATATTCAGGATCTAATTTCATGGCCATATCAGCATCGGTCATGATTGGATTATACCGAATTGACGAGTCCTCAACATCAACTGGCTTATCGGTTTCCTTGATATCAATCGGTTCCCATTGACAGGCTCCAGCAGGACTTTTTTTAAGTTCCCATTCGTAATTGAGAAGGAGTTGAAAATAGCCATTATCCCATTTAGTTGGATGGGTTGTCCAAGCACCTTCAATTCCACTAGTTACTGTATCGCGGCCAGTACCAGATTTAGTTTTATTGAGCCAGCCTAAGCCTTGATTTTGTACCTCAGCAGCTTCAGGTTCTGGTCCCAGCAAATCGGCATTACCATTACCATGAGCTTTACCCACTGTATGCCCACCCGCAGTTAAGGCAACCGTTTCTTCATCATTCATAGCCATACGAGCGAAGGTGATTCGGACATCTTGGGCGGTTTTCAATGGATCTGGTTTACCATCTACACCTTCAGGATTGACATAGATTAATCCCATCATTACTGCTGCTAAAGGGTTTTCTAAATCACGTTGTCCAGAATAACGGCTACCTTCGCTACCAGTAGGCGCAAGCCATTCTTTTTCTGAACCCCAATAGGTATCCATTTCAGGATGCCAAATATCTTCACGCCCAAAACCGAAGCCAAAAGTTTTAAGACCCATAGATTCGTAAGCAATAGTACCAGCATAAACAATTAGATCAGCCCAGCTAAGTTTGTTACCATATTTTTTCTTAATAGGCCAAAGTAAACGGCGTGCTTTGTCTAAATTTGCGTTGTCTGGCCAGGAATTAATAGGCGCAAAGCGTTGATTGCCAGTACCAGCACCGCCACGCCCATCAGCGATACGATAGGTACCAGCGGCATGCCAGGACATGCGGATCATAAGACCGCCGTAATGGCCCCAATCGGCAGGCCACCAAATTTGGCTGTCTATCATCAAGGCATGAAGGTCTTTTTTAAGTTCTGCAAAATCTAGCTGTTTTACTGCTTCTCTATAGTTGTAATTTGCTCCCATTGGATTGGTTTTGGTATCATGTTGATGCAAAATGTTTAGGTTAAGTGATTTTGGCCACCATTCCATGTTGGACATACTACTGTGACTATTAGTGGCACTGCCATGCATGACAGGGCATTTGGTTTCAGACATTTGTTAATCCTATAAATTAATTCTATAATTTTTGTAAATAGAAAGATTTATTATCTAGTACAACAATAGTTCTTATTAGATATAACAAATCTAAAATTTATTTTAATAATTTGTAAAATCGTTTGTTTCGAATATTTTAATAGTTTATAACTATCAAAAATAGCAATCATCCATTCAATTTTTTTGATCAGTCATGTGGGTAGCTGCAAATTTGGGTTGTGACCCAAAGGTTAGTGTGATATTTAAAAGTATGAACTTAATTTATATAGTACGGTAGGTGCGATTAGCGAAGCGTAATCGCACATGATATTCAATTTGCATGGAATTACGATTACGCTTTGCTAATCGTACCTACGCACTCTGCTACACATCCTAAACCTTGTTACCAAAAAAATAGTAATTTTATCTTTAAATCACTCATACTTGGATTACTACAAGAAACTTTTATCCTGATAGAACTGTTTACACCAAACAGACAATACTGAATTATGACCATGATTTTGAAAATTTTGCTGATGTTTCAATTATTCCACATGGCATTTATGATTTAAACTGGACAGTCAAAAGTTCCCCCTTACCTAACATTTTGATAGGCAAATAAAATTTATTTTCACCTCCTCAAAGAACCCAAATTAACACAAAATTGATATTTGCCCCCCTAGA
>LFCU01000080.1 GCA_001044195.1 Candidatus Achromatium palustre | reverse complement strand
CGGGGGGGGGCAAATATCAATTTTGTGTTAATTTGGGTTCTTTGAGGAGGTGAAAATAAATTTTATTTGCCTATCAAAATGTTAGGTAAGGGGGAACTTTTGACTGTCCAGTTAACATAGTCTAAAAGACTATTCATGGTAGTCGATTTTCCACAATTAGAAGGGCCTGTTACTAAAACTAGACCACATTTTGAATTATTTAGAAAGTGTTTTATTGGCCCTAATGAATAAGCATTACGCCATCCTCTGTATCCGTTATCAAAGAAACATTTAGTAGCTGCATCTTTTGATAGATCATCTGGCAGTGGATAATCTAATAATAGATTATCTAATGACATTATTCGATTAGGAAAAATACGTATTACAATGTTAATACCTTTACAAGATTGACTGACTTTGAAGTGGCATTTCGTCAAGCCAGGCAGATCATAAATAAAGTCTGCTGTCCCACTTTTCTTATATTCTTCGAGTTGTTCCAGAAGTTTTATATCATGAAGTGATAGAGTTTGTTTTGGCTGTTCGTCTTTAGATAATAAAGTTTGCCTAGACTGTTCATCTTCAGATAGTGTAGTTTGTTCAAACAGTTCTTTAAACAGTTCTCCTAATTCAGTTTCTTCAGATTCATCTTCCCGAGATAATGTAGTTTGTTCAGATTCATCATCCAAATCAAAGCCCAACAGGGAGGATGGATGATTTGGTGGTGACTGAGGAGGAGACTCCTTAACTGTCATTACATCAAGCAATAGTTTGTGGATGTCGTCATGCCCAAAAGGTGGTACATTGACACGACGCACATCGCCATTGACTCGCATAAGGAAAGGCATTCCAACAGATAAATAAATATGTGATGCTTTATGCTTCGTAGAAAAAGATAGCATTTCATCGATACTGGTGGGCATTGTGATATTCTCCAATAGTCATCATCCTTAATACCTTAAGGTAAGAATGATTTGACATGATCATACAGTTTTAGGTGGCCTATGCTGAACACCACCATCATTAATATAACTAACTCATTTAGCAAAACGGGCCTTTTATTTAGCAACGTGACAAACACGGACGGGGCTTATTGACATAGTAAATTTTTACTTTTAGGTCATGTTGCCACAACACTGGAAATTTTTATGGCATTCAGTGACTATAAACGCTATAAAGCTAAAGAATTGCACCATGTTTCAAGTTGAGATACAAAAAGACAGAGATTAATTTTTGTTTAACAACGCCCATGTAATACCTTTTACAACTTCGCCCATCTTTGCATAATCTAAAGTATCCGCAGTATCAGATGCTCGGTGATAATGCGGATTTCTGTAAAATGCAGAATCAGTTATCATCACAGCTTTATAACCAAAATACCAGTAGTTACGATGATCTGAAAAATCAATTCCTGGAAGGTTTACTGGGGCTTCCAGTTTTTGAACATTTATTGAGGCGGCTTTTATATGAGTGGTTATTTCGCTTACTAATGAACCGCTGCTAGAATTCCCAACTACTGCAATAAAGTTACCGATTGTAGGATAAATTGCTTTCATTGCTTCAATTGGATAATTTTGAGAATTTTCTTTGTCCGTAAAATAACCTATCATTTCAAGACAAATCATACAGTTAATCTTTTCTCTGTTATCATGCAATGATTTTGCATGAATATAACTGCCCATGTTATCGGTTCCAAAAAAAGGAGGTTCTTCAAGCGAGTAAGCAACGAATTCAATTTGGTATTTTGATGCTAAATTATGTAGTGCGAAAAGTCGTGCAATTTCAAGAAGTCCTGCAACTGCACTGGCATTATCATCAGCTCCTGTTTGATTTCCACAGACATCATAATGTGCTCCGATAACTATTTTCTCTTCTGTTTTTTGGCCATACGTTGCAATTATATTTTTATATTGTTCTCCTTCTACATTAAATATTTGCATTTTTGTTGCAAGCCCATAATCTTTAAATTGATTTTCAATAAAACTTGCTACTTTATCAAGGCTTTCTACATTATCATAATGTCGATATGGTCGAATATCAGTAAGAAAATTTACAGAATGCTGTAGATTTGAAATGCTTAAGTTTAGATTAGGATAATTAGTATTAGTAACCGTTCGGCTCCCTTTAGCAATTTCCATGTAACCTATTGATTCTTCAATCATGGGTGAGTATGGAACGGAACGATTACGATCATTACACATAAAATTAAGATAAAAACGATAAATAAAATATGCTCCAACAATTCCTAATAATATTAAAAGTTCTAGTGATAACATTCCAGTAGTTCCCTAAAAGTTAGCAGTTATTGATACATAAATCTTTGTTAAATTTTACTATCCAATTCTTGATTTTTTCATATTTTGCGTGGAAACGATCTATTTTTACACGTTTGTGTAATCACATTATATTTAATCTGTTAATCGAAAAACTGGATAGTCGAGATAATTAGACATTATTCGAAACCTCTTGACAAATATTTAAAAGCCCATATAATCTACATT
>LFCU01000079.1 GCA_001044195.1 Candidatus Achromatium palustre | reverse complement strand
AGCGTTCAGTTTCTTGCAAATGTAGCCTATCTTCTTTTTGATTGATAGCTAGTTCCTGAATCAAATGCAATATATTATCAAAATTAGGCTTGGTTACCGTAGTCATAGATGTTTTATGTGTGTTAGTCCATGTTTCAAGATACAACCCATTATATCATAACTTCAAATATTGTAGGGCGGGAGAATCTCGCCATAAAAATTTCATATCACTTATGCTATATTACAGCTTTAACAAGGCGGGATGCTTCCGCCCTACAGCACTTGAACTAATAAGGAGTCTACAATGGCTAAAGCAACTTCATTTAATGAATTATTGGATGCAGTCGATCATCTATCACTCGATGAGCAGGAGTCTTTAATTGATGTTGTTCGTCATCGGATAGCAGAATATCGTCGTCAAGAAATTTCTTCGCTTATATCATCTGCTCGTGAAGAGTACCAACAAGGTAAATTGTCTCCTGAAACACCGCTGAATATAATGAACTCAATCTTGTCATGAATAGACTGTTGATAAAATCCAGTGCATTTGTACGAACTGCAAAGCGCATATTAAAAAAGAATCCACATTTAGTAGTTGATATTCAGAAAACACTGGAATTGCTTGCAGAAGATGCTTTTCATTCATCATTAAAAACACATAAACTGAAAGGAAATTTTGTAGGTTCATGGGCTTGTAGTGTTGATTATGATTTAAGAATCATTTTTGAATTTGTTCAGCATGATGATAGTGAAGCAATCTTGTTGGAAGCAATAGGCTCACATGATGAAGTCTATTAACTACCTTACTGGCTAAAATGGCTTAGCTTAAAAACCACTAGGGTGCATATTGCGCATCATAACTATAGCTTGTCAGAAATTAAATTTAACAAAATGATGTACTGAATCATTGATTACATTGGATACGGATGTAAATAATTATTTGAAAAACTATATAATTTAATGATTGAAAAGGTACGCAGTGTGCATTCTACGTTGGCTGCTTGCTTAATTGCGAGTTTGCTACCAGCGTTTAGGACGAAATTTATCGTCATTGCGAATGATAACAGCATCACCACTTTGCGCTAGGACAAATAATCCTTGGCGATAGGCATAACGAGCAACATCATCCGGTAATACGATGCTGGCAATGGCTCCAAAAATAGTTTGGTTAGCATATTGGGCAAAGTTATGTTTAAATTGAGTTAATCTATCCAGATGATCATTAACATGATCGATGGTAAGTTGCATTTTACATTCAACCACTATCGCAATGTCCGTATTGATAGCCAACAAATCAACTTCGCTTAATTTTTCTCCTTGAGCATCATAGGCAATTAAGTTGCGTAATACTTGATTAACTTGTACTCCCCGTTTGCGAAATAGTTTTAATACCGCCGGACGTACCATTTCTTCTACAAATTCTCCCAAGCGATTGGTAAGATGCCCAACTTGCGTAGATACTTCTTTTATTTTACGGTCTGTTGCTGCGGATTGTTCCTTAAGTAAACGGTCAGTTTCTTTAATATTTTCTCTAATTTCTTGTGATTGCTCTTTAAATAAGCGTTCAGTTTCTTGCAAATGTAGCCTATCTTCTTTTTGATTGATAGCTAGTTCTTGAATCAAATGCAAGATATTATCAAAATTAGGCTTAGTTATTGTAGTCATAGATGTTTTATATGTTAGTCAATGTTGCAAGATATAATTTTATATCACAACATAACTTTAAATATCGTAGGCAGGAGAATCTCGCCATAAAAATACCACTTTCTGTTGATATATATGTATTTGATAATGCTATATAAAATTATGAATAAAAATAACTTATGGCCAAGAAGAGTATGATAAGTGTGTACTATCAATACTTATAAAGCTAATTATTCTGATGCCGAGGCAGAGCCTAGGCACCAGATGCCATACGTTATTGAGAAGTTACTAAGAAACCAAAAAATTTCCCCAACTAACCAATTCATCTAAAATTTTTATAAGATGCGGTGCCTGTGCATGTTCTATTCGTAATCTGGCAATCTCATTTTGATATTCTGCTAGAGTTATACTACTACCACTATTTGGATCTGTAAGGAAACGTTGCCTATAGTTATCCCATTGTTGTTTATCCTGGGGATTTAAGGTTTCTGGAAAATTACGCGCTTGATAGCGGAATAACAATGGAGCTAAACGTGCATCACGAAATCTTGCAGCTAAATGATGTAATTCTTGAGGCGGTGTTTTATGTACCAGATCACAAAGATACCTATCATCTTTACTGATAAATGCACCATATAGATCTTGTTCAGGATCGCGGTGCGTGTTATATTGAGGTGCGACATAGACCTGATGTAATTTTTTAGTCAATCCAGCAGCAGTTTGCAGACGCTTGGCATGAATTTGGACTTGGGAGGTATTAATCATCCAACGCTCCATAGCCTGTGGAGTCAATGTATTCATTGGTGCTACCATAGGCACCCTATTTATATGCACTTCTTTGAGAGGAATTCGTTCTACACCATTAGGTAGCTCATGATGTTTAGTAAACAACCGCTGCTTGATTACTTCTACACTAAGATCTAGCAATAAACTAGGATCAGCGCGTAAATCAAATACGATAATGCTATTACGATTGGTAGGATGTGTTGCTACAGCTAATACTGGCGCAATACAGCCTATTTGAGCTGGATATTTAGATGAGACATGCAGGATAGGCTGAGGAGCTTCTGGGTTTAGTAAATCCTTAACCTTGTGCTTATCGCGTAGGTCTAAAGCAAAATCGAATAAACGTGGCTGCTTGGTGCGTAATAAACGAGCTAATTCAATAGTTGCGCGGACATCAGACAAGGCATCATGCGCAGCGGCATGGCTAATATTATTTGCCTTGGTTAAATCTTCCAATCGGAAACTCGTCACCCCATCTGGTTGGGGCCAAATTATACCATCTGGGCGCAATGCGTGTGCTAATCGCATAACATCTATTAGGTCCCATCGGGAATTATTATTTTGCCATTCGCGGGCATAAGGATCAAGAAAGTTGCGAAATAGGGTGTAACGGGTTATTTCGTCATCAAATCTGAGACTATTGTAACCTGCGCCACAGGTTCCAAAAACGGATAGTTCGGTATTAATCCTGGTAATAAATTGGCTTTCAGGCATCCCATGAGTAGTGGCAAATTGTGGAGTGATACCCGTGATAAGGCAGGCTTGAGGCTGGGGTAAGATATCGTTACTGGGACGTGCGTATATAACTAAGGGTTCACCAATAGGTTGTAGGTTCCAATCGGTGCGCAATCCGGCAAATTGGACTGGTTTATCTTTAGCAGGTTCTGCTCCCCAGGTTTCATAATCATGCCAATAAAAACTTGTGTTCAAGGTTTTCCTCTATTTAAAACATCAGGTATGATAAGCGGCTATTCCATTAAACATTGTAATAGTTCCAAGCTCTGCGTGGGAACGATATTTCTGGTGCCAAGGCTCTGCCTCGGCACCAGATCCTAACGATTCGCTTAGGCTCTACCCATTCTACTTACCACCTATCAGTTTACATGTAGGATGGGTAGAGCCAAAGCGAAACCCATCATTATTGATGCGCTTCGTACCTCAGCGCATCCTATGTATAAAACTGATAGGTGGTAAGCCCATTCTACAGGTATTAAATTTTCTCTTTAATGCGGGCTGCTTTTCCTGAACGGCTACGTAAATAATACAGTTTCGCTCTTCGCACATCACCACGGCGCATTACTTCAATATTGGCTACTGCTGGGCTATGTGTCTGAAAGACTCGTTCTACACCTTCACCGTGGGATATTTTGCGTAGGGTAAATGCGGAGTTTAGGCCCCGATTACGCATGGCAATTACTACTCCATCAAAGGCTTGAAGGCGTTCGCGGTCGCCTTCTTTTACTTTGACTTGGACACGCAAGGTATCCCCAGCACGAAATGTTGGTACATCTGGTTTCATCTGTTCAGCTTCTAAGGCTTGAATGATGTTAGACATTTTTAGTTCTCCTTACAAAGTGGTTCTTTAGGATTTCATTTATTTCAAAAAATACTTTAATATCATCAATATAACACCAATTACTCTTATCCATACCCCCTAAAATTAACCGAAAGCCTCAACAACACAACGTACTGTTTTTATTAGATAACATTGCATACCCCTCGAAATTCAATTTGATTCTTTGAAATAAATGAGCAGAATTTGACAGACCATAACAACCTCGTTTAAGTACCCTGATTTTGTTATTAGCCCCCTCGACAAATCCACGCAAGGAAAATCTCGGTTGTTTTGATTTTTCTACAATGAGTTTTAAAGAGGCTGGTCTGATGCCTTTTAATCCTAATTAAGTTGGATTGACTCTAGGGTGTTCATTCTGTACCAAAAACGGTAAAACTTTATCATACGAAAAATGTGTAACTCGGCCATCCAATTTTCTAATACTCAACTATCCAGTTTTCTA
>LFCU01000078.1 GCA_001044195.1 Candidatus Achromatium palustre | reverse complement strand
ACTACAGTGGAAAGAAAAAAGCTCATACCGTTAAAAACTTGATTATTTCAGGAAACTCTGATAGAGAAGTCAAATATTTAACGGCTACTGTGGAAGGTAAAAAACACGACAAAAAAGCCATGGACGAATCCGGTATTGCTTTTCCAAAAAACACTACTTTATATCAAGATACAGGGTTTCAAGGTTATAAACCAGAAGACGTAAATATCAAGCAACCCAAAAAGAAGCCTAGAGGTAAAGAATTGACTAGCGAAGAAAAAGAAAATAATCGGCTAATATCAAGTGTAAGAGTTGTGGTTGAACATGTTTTATGTGGAGTTAAAAGATTATACATTGTAAAAAGTGTGTTTCGAAATACGAAAGATGGTTATGATGATTTGGTTATGCTGCTTGCTTGTGGACTACATAATTTTCGTAATTTCAACAGAAACAAAGTGTTAGCAATTGAATAACAAATTAGTTATATTTTATAGCAATTTTTATAATTACTTTAAAAGAAACATGAGGTTAAATTTATCTGATTTTATCGTTTTTTAATAAACATTTGATTTATAGATAATCATTATAAAATAGTGACTTTTATAATGAAATCATTTGATTGCTTTATAACTTGACATCAAAGTATTAATATACTGTGTTTTTAATAGATTTATTATTTAAGTATTTTATAATATACATATTAAAGACAGTTAAAATTTCAACTATAAATAATATGGTAATAGGGTTTCGAATAATGTCTATTAAACTTTATTTATTTAATATCATCGCTGTCATCTGGGCGAGGTACCTTTTACGTTATTCGTATTCTTTAATTCTCAATTATGGTATGGCTTGATTAGTACCCGATTACTTTTAGCCCAAGTCGAAATGTACTAGAAAATAATGGCTTTCAGTATCATAGGACGAAAGCATATTGCCATAAAATTCATGCTACATATAACCTTAAACAGGACGGATTATCCTTAGAAGATATCTTCCAAAAAGTAATTAATCTGCCTTCAGAATACCCCTGCCTTTGTAAGCTCGTAGGATGGATAGAGCGAAGCGCAACTCATCATTCAAAAATTACATTCGCAACCTTTGTATCAATCTAAAATAATGAAAAAAGCATGGCATAACAATATCTTATTGGATGGATTTGATGGGTTTAGCTTCGCTCTACCCCCTCCTACCGTTCTGAATACTTTCTGCCAACAAAAGTTAGAATTTTTTCGCTTCTTGATAACCGTTGTTGCTCAAATATTTCAATCGATAATTTGATATCAAAAAAATTAGAATCACTAACTTGATTTAGAAATTCGATTGTTCTTTTTTGATTGAAGTATCCTGGATCATCCTCACCAACAAGACCTGCGTTGTCATTTTCGGTAACTTCATCAAATACAGATTGATATGTACCACCTAATTTTGCGTATATTGAGGTTTTTTCGGTAAATTCGCCAGTACTTGTATAGCTACTCTTTAGACGTACGCCAAATCTTTGACTACCTATTTGTTCTACACGCAGGCCATCAGAAGGTTTACCCCAGGCACCATCTCTTAATACAAATAAATCTTCTATACTAATAATCCAACCATCTCCATGTTTATCATCTGGTGGGGCAAATTCCATGAAACTCAAAGCAACTTCACAAGCATGGCATTCATGATTTTTAGGGACACTATAGGCAGCAACAACGACCGATTCTTTATTTTCTCCATTTTTTTTATAAGGCAAATAATAATGAGCAATAATTTTATGAATAAATTGTATATTGTTAGATTTTATGGTCTGTTCTGTGCCTGTAAGTCTTTTCCACATCTTAATTGTATCTTCAGTGCTGATAGAATTAAGACGTTGTAGCATTATTGCAGATGCCTTCTTGTCATCAAATTTTGCACCTTCGATGACTATTTTAGAGTGTTCAAGCCATAACTCTAAATTGAAGGCATTTGGAAAGAAAATAACGATAAATCCCATAACAGAAGCTATTACACCTAAAGTAGATGCTATATAGGTTATTATGTTTCTGTTACTATGTTTTGTATCAGCATTCATTGTAGTTTATCTTCTATGTTTTACTTAAGATCAGGGTGCTATGTTTAACAAACAATCTGCTATTTACTAAATATTATTATGGATTGACGATAGGATCGCCAACCCGACGACTTACAATGCTCTAGGTGCCTTCATGTAAGTCATTTTAAAATTGTCTGTTTTACATTAAAAAATGTCAAATATTTTTTATGACATATGGCACGATGTCCGTTGATTATTGCGCCTTACTACGTTACCTCGATGATTATTGCTGCACTTGGTTCTAGTACAAGTCCTTTTGGTAATTTCAGGTGTAATAGCTGGAACACCATAACACCCTGGTGTTTCTGGTAATTTCGGAAAGAACTCGTTTAAAAGATTGTTTCTATATTCTTTATTAGAAATAGATCTATGTCCCCTTCCTGGTACAACTTCATACAAGGAATCAGGCAAATAAACATTTTCGCCTGACGAATTATTTTTTCCAAAATACCAGAACAGCTTGCTTATAAGAACATATTTTCCTGATATTACATCTCTATGAAAAAAATCTTCTCCATCATGTCCAGACCATGAAGATCGCACCAGTTGATACTTGTCAGCGTTTTCCCAAATGCAATCACCGTAGTCCGTATCTGTGGTCGGTATCCGTTCTGGATATTCATTTTTCTTACACCTATCGATGTATTCAGACCACGAAATTACATCCTCTACAATCATGCAATAAATAACTCGCGTTTCGTTGTCATTGTTAGATTTACAGCCAAGTCCTACAATCACATCACCTGGTTTTGCAGTGGCTCTAATTTTTGGTTTACAAATCGCCAAAGTACATATTTTGTGATGAGGATTAGGAGCACAGCCCATATCATATTTTACCTTGTAAGTATAGAAAGTAAAATTATGAGGTAATTCGCGTCCAAGTATTTGCCAAGATTTCATATTTATTCCTCATGTGATTAAAGATCTATTGAAAAACATGTTGTTGAGTCGACGATAAAGCCGCCAACCCAATTACTCTGCTATCTTGTCATCAAAACTGCTGGATCAATATCTATATTCCCTAAAGAGGTCCCTGTAATCTTCTCTTTGAAGGAGATCATGGTTCCTGTTTGCAAGCCAGGTAGGGTGGCACGGTCTCATCGTGCCCACGTAAATTGTCAAATAATTTATCTTTGGTGTTTGGTTTGCGTGGGCAAACGATACAGACATTTGCCCACCCTACCTGGCTACGAACTAAACCCACCAGATTTCGTCTGGTGGTTATTTAGTCATTATTCAGATTCAAATGTAGCAGATTTCTGCTCTCCACTCACTGTGCATTTTATATGTACACGGACTATCTTGTAGCGATCAGTTGAGAAAAACTCTTTCGTATCAGTATGCACAAAGTCACTATACGCAACTGTAAATGACTCATATGGTTTTAAGGATATGTAAACTTTTTCTTTTTCTGCTGGAGCTCTAAAGCCTACAGGATGTACCATGAAGGTTAATTCTCTAAGACCTTCATTTTTAGGATTTAAATACAACACTATATTTTTCCACTCAAAATCAGACTTATTTTGCACTGTAATTCCAATTAGATTACTCGTAATTTCAACGGTAGCAAGGGATAATTCAAAATCTTCTATTTTCCTTGCTGCTTCTCTTTTTTCTGCAGCAATTACAGCTAGCTTAGTTCTTGCTTGTGCAACTATACTTTCAAGTTCAGGATCTTTAAAATTTGCATATTGTTGCGTTTGTGAAACAACTTCTTGATAGTCCTCGTTAGCTAATTTTTGCTTTAGCGATGCAATTATTTGTGGGCGGTTAGCGTTGAACTTTTCTTTTTCAATTTCATCAAGCTTCGCTTTTGCTTGTGCAGCCATGCTTTGAATTTCTGGATCTGCAAACTCTGCATATTTTTGAGCTTGTGAAATAACTAGTTGATAGTTTTTGTTTGCTAATGTTTGTTTTAACTGAGCAATTATTTGTGGGCGGTCGTTGTTAAAGTCTGCCAATTTTGCTCTATCCATTTGGCTTACACCTAGACCAAGCATAGCAATTATGAAAACAACTCTAAACACTGAGGAGGTATTTTCATCGTTGATTTTTGAGTCAATCATTTCCTTAACTGGAGGAAGCAACACCAAACCTGCTATAGCTACGGCTAATCCTCCTAAAAATGATGTTCCCATGCTTCCGATGCCTCCAAATGTGAAAAGAACACCGAATATCCATGGAAGAACACCTGAAGACTTGGCTTCAGCTTGTTGGTCCATACTCTCATTATTTTCATTCTGCATTTCTCTATTCCTATATTGTTTTATGTTGGGTTCTAACTATATAACGTTCAAAGTATTTAATACGGGCTTAAAAATTTTTATTTAGTATTACGCCAAGCTACCGAATGCAAAAAATAAATCCGGTAGCGATGAAGCAAAACTAACGGCATCTATGACGTTTAAGGCAACCGTCTATACATCTAGCAACTGCATCGTATCTTGCAGTTTTTGACCTTGTGCAACTGAATCGGCAGGAGTTGTATTGCCTCTGGCAACGAGAATGGTTAGAAGCTAAAATTAACTGACCAGATTGAGCATTAGAACTAGTAAAGATATAATCTGCAAAGCTAGCAGAAATAGCCGATTGAGCTATTGTTGCTAGTGCAAAAGCACAAACAATTTGCATACGCATAGTATTACCTTTATTTTAATTAAGACAGTTTGGATGATATATTTAAAATGTGTTTTGTTTATGTTATGCTTTTATTTAAGAGATCATTTCTGATCGCTTATTTGCTGCTCCGCATTGTAAGCATTTGTAATATTGAAAACCTTGGTTTGAACAATGGTTGTCATTGCAACCTACATGTCCACACTTTTTACAGCGATATAAATGGCCATGACAGGTTTTATTTTGTCTTGTACCCGAACATCTTGTTTGTGACATATCTTTTCTCCTTTTTATGATAATTTTCTCATTAGACATTATCCGAAACCTCCTCCCATCTTAACTCACATAAGGCAATTATTAAGGTATAGATTCCTGCTTTCGCAGGAATGACGGGGTTCGGAGAATGTCTATTAAAGCTAATTTCTCAATTCACATCGCTAAAGCTTTAATCTTGAGCATTACCAAAAAAATTTACTTTAGTTATTAATTAAGAATGATCTATGCTAGATTTCGATCATTCTTACTATATATAACTGTTGAATCGTTAAAAGTGGGCTTTTTATCTTTGGATTTTGGATGAAAATCCATAAAACTGGTTTTTACAACAGCCAAGTAGGGTATGCATTTCATACCTTTCCTGACTTGATAAAAACCGTATATAAATGAATGTGAGATCTTGGAAAGGTGCGCAGTACACACCCTTGTTTGGTTTGTTAGGATTGAAGTCTTGGAATATTAAATCCCAATTTTACAGCAGCGTAGTCCATGTTGCCATTAGTAATGGATTTAGCCTTATATCCAGCACTAATCAAATCCTTAATGTAAAGTTTATTGTATGTTAGTGCAAATGCAGCAGTTATCCCAATGGCAGCAAGAGGAATAAGAACAAGCATTATCAACCCCCATTTCCAATCTCCCCGTGATAGGGCAGGAAAAGGCCCAAAAAATAGTGTCGTCCATGAATATCCAACAGGTGCTGTCTTCATGAATCCTGTATTTGGGTTTTCAAAAATAATAGATGCGTAAGCCACGAGTTTTCTCCTTAAGTCATAAAATTTATTGTTAGAAAGGTAGGGTGCAATTCACATTGCTAAATATCTATAATTATTGATTAAGAATGATCAATGCTAGGTTTCGATCATTCTTACTATATATAACTGTTCAATTGTTAAAAACGGGCTTTTTTATTTAAAAAAATTACATAAAGAAGTCATATAGCATAAAGCTGATTGAGTTTTATACTCTATGAAACATGGTTATTCAGTAGAGGGATACTTCTGTCAAATTTAAGTAAGATGGGGAAGAGTGTAGGGCGGGAGCATCCCGCCATAAAACTTCATAAGTCTTACGAGCTGTTTACTTTCTTCTACATCTAACTCTATCTCTTCCAATGACACGACACCTACGAACCAGCTTTCTGGATCGCAAGGAGTATTCTTCAAACACAATTCCATTAAAGGGTAGGATATTCACTAATACAACTAACTTTGCTCATGATTCTATTTATCCTAGATTTTCGTTTTTGTGAATCAATGTATCAAGTGAAAGATGTTAGGATACCTAACTGTTTTTGTATCAACTTGTTGCTCTGTAATTGCATCATTCTTCATTTCTCTATATCCTATGTTAGTTTATGTTAGGTTCTCATCTATATAACGATTGAAATACTCAATACGTGCTTAAAATTTTCATATATTTATTTTTAACTTTGTTAATCAAACAGGTAGGATGGATCGAGTATGGTACAACCCACCCTGTTCTAGTGCCATAATCATGGTCAAGCTAAACTATCGGATGCAAAAATGGCGAATCCGGCAGCAGGGAAAGAAAATTAACGGCATCTATGACGTTTAATGCAACCGTCTATACATCTAGCAACTGCATCGTATCTTGCAGTTTTTGACCTTGTGCAACTGAATCGGCAGGAGTCGTATTGCCTTTGACAATAAGAATCGTTGGGAGCTAAAATCAACTGACCAGATTGAGCATTAGAATTACTAGTAAAGATATAATCTGCAAAGCCAGCAGAAGTGGCAGATTGAGCTACTGTTACTAGGGCAAAAGCACAAACAATTTGCATACGCATAGCATTACCTTTAGTTTTAATTAAGACAGTTTATATGGTATATTTAAAATATGTCTCATTCATGTTATGCTTTTATTTAAGAGATCATTTCAGATCGCTTATTTGTTGTTCCGCATTGCAAGCATTTGTAATATTGAAAACCTTGATTTGAACAATGGTTATCATTACAACCTACATGCCCACACTTTTTACAGCGATACAAATAGCCATAACACTTCTTACTGCTTCTTGTTCCTGCACACCTCGTAGCCATAGTTTTTCTCTCCGTTACAATAAAAATTTACAGGACTTGTATATACGACGACTGAATCTGAAAAAATGGGTCAACAGAAAGAAAAATATTGTTGAAGATGGAATAATTGGTTATTACATAAGCATCGGTGTGGTTATGCTGCGCTAATCATATATACGGTATTAGCGTCGTAGGTTGGGCTGAACGTCTTTTTGTGAAGGCAAATGTAATATTGGGCTTCCTGCATTAGCCCAACTTACCTGGATTAATAGAAGGTGATTTATGAAAATTGTAAATTTATTTGTTTATGGCACTTTAAGGTATGGTAATGTTAATCATCATAGATTAGAAGAGTTTGCTGATACAAGACAATTTTCTACAGTAAAAAATTTCACTATTAAATATTATCATGGATTGCCCTATGCAGTTATAAGCCTTGGAAATGAGATAATAGGAGAAAAGTATAAAATCTCACTAAGATGCTTATCAAAATTAGATAAAATGGAGCAGTATAATAAACGTCTGGATTTCAATATGTATCGGCGTATATCAATCACAGATACTGATGGAGACTCTGTATTTTTATATATAGGTGCAGAGTTTTTTGAATTGGCGACGGGTGAGGTACTGCTCTAGCGCCCTGTCGGATAAATACATTACTTTAGCCGGACGGAGTTACAAACCCCGTCCAGATGTGCGCTAAAGTGAGACTAGCTTCTTGTAACTTTCTTAAGAACACCGTTTGTAGTCTCCACACCTTAAATGTCTTTTTGCACATTGTACACCGCACATGCTAATGCTGGTATCCAGATCCCGACTGTTTAGATTATGATTGGCCACAATGAGGACAGTTAAAAGTTACAGTTTGGGTAGCCATGTTAATATCTCTAAAAAATATTAGGAGCCTCAGCGAATAGGGGAAATGGATAGTACATCCCATATTATGTTGAGGATCATAGGATGTGCTGTAATATCTAATCGAATAATTCGCGTGGAGTGAATTGTGTTGAGCTAGAGCAGTGGCGTTATCATGGAACGAATCCTCGTTTCGTTTCTGAATACCTGTATAACGGCCTACAATGGCTTAGTGGGCTTTTTTATTTAGCGTCGTAGGTTGAGTTGGTGTACGTTTGGCAACCCAACATTGCTCGTTAATCATCAAAATGTTGGGTTGGTGATGAAGCCGCTAACCCAATCTACGCTGCTCAAAGAGGCCATGGATATGTTTCACGAAAATAGGATATACCCGGTCTCCTATATAATCTTGTTGGTGACCACCCCCAGTTCAAAGGGCCTCCTATATATTCATATTCTTCTAAAGATGAGGCTATCGGTATTTTGTAATCCTGACCCTGATTGCATAGACCTTGTAAATCTATGCACCAGAAATCAACTATTCCAACCTGTTTTTGTAACATCATTACTTTTGTCGGTAAATCTATATACTGGTTAAAACCTGAGCGTTGACCTGAAAGACCACCTTGTTTAATAAGAGCTACAGAAGATAAATGCAAGCTATACGGAACGAATATCTTGTCCAGCAATAATTCTGAATCACATGAAGAAAAACATACCAGATACTCATCGCCTATTTCTTTTCGTGTATGGTTCCCCTGTTCCCGGTTACGTACATTTGCGGTAAACAAAGTAATCGTAATATCATCTTCATCGTACTTATTTCTATTTTTTTTATATACTCTATTGTTATTTTTAAAGATATAACATTCTTTATGCTTCCCGATAGAAACAGTAGCATTATATGCTTTCCATAATGCACTATATTCAGGCTCTAACTCTTTGCCGAGCAAATTATCTTCAGGGAAGTTACTGAAATTATTACTGTAATCGTTCATCCAGTACAAAAATGGTTTTTCTGCAGATTCTTGATTGACCCGATATAATCTCCTACGAGTGGGATTATTTGGTACGTCAAGCAAAAGAGGTACCAAATCTTGTCCACTGCCGGGATACCAAAATATATCTGGAGATGTTTGGAAGTTTAATAGTTTGTTTAATAATGTATTCTCCTGATGCTTAACTTTCGGTTGCAGCATATTAGTCATAAAATCTATCCAATTTTTGGATTCTGGTCGCAGACTATTTAAAAAATGTTGCCAATTCACTGTTATATCTCCTAAAAATTTAATAAACATCATTTTGGTTGCGTAGATTGGTTGTGTATATTTTGCAACCCAAAGTGTTGATATAAAATAATAATGTTGGGTTGAGATGAGTATGCAACCCAACCTATGTTGCTAGATATAATTTTGAAAAATCGGGATTCCTCTCTTTACGTTCGATACGCTACGTACTGGATGGAGTTGTATTATCCAAAATGTTCAGATACCAGGTTGCTTTGGTTTGTCCTGCTGCTTGAGCTTTGGTAAACCACAAACGGGCGTTGTGGTGTTGATTAGGGCCACCGTAGAAATAGCGAATCCCTAATTGCAGCATGGCCTCTGCATCTCCTGCTTGGGCTTTGGGGAGCCAGTGAAGGGGATTATGGGGTGACCATTGTATTGTAAATGAGGCTAGATCAATGACTTCTGTGCTAGTATGTGCTGACATAATTTTTTCTAAATCATCATCTAAATTATAATCATAATCATCTAAATCGTCTAAATCATCATCTGACATGAATTGTGGCAACTCTTCTACTGATGTTACTTCTAAGTTATTATGTAATTTGAGGTGTAGCCACTGTTCTACTTCTGTAGCAGATAAAGAAGTATCGTAGCTGTTTAAGTCATAAGGTAAATATGGATGTATCCACCAATGTGTCAGCCAGTTAGTGTTACCATCTGAACTTGATATATTCAATAACCGACCATCGGGGGTAAAGGAAACAAAATGGAAAACGGTTTTATATATATCATCAGTGAATAATTGGGATAATTCGAATACTTGAAGTTGTTGACCACTGGCTACATCCCATAGGCGAACAGTTTTGTCATATGAACTGGAAGCCAACAGTTGACTGTCAGGACTAAATGCAATACTGACAATATTATCATTATGGCCAGTTAAACTTCGGAGCAGTTTACCGTCGATATCCAGTATGGGGATAGTGTAATCTTCATATTCAGTGCTATGTTTTGTGTCGTATAAAACCCTACTTTTACTATTTGGACTAATGGAGATAATATGTTGTGCAAGATCGCTATCATATTCTTCATGATGGTAATGGTGCTTTTTTTCATCATAGTTTCTAGATGATGGGAAAGGATCAATATCCCATTGTAGGCCAACTGACAAATCCCATAAGTAAATGATGCCTTTTTCTTCACAGCCTGATAGAATAACATAACTATAGGATGTGCTAGATGCTAGTACCTGATTATTTGGGCTAAAAGCTACACTAGTGACCTTATCACCTATCAATTTGTTTTAACCTATTGATTTACATTTGCACCGTCTCACTCAAAACGTCGTAATTTCGAGCTTACTTGGAGAACTGATAGGTGGTAAGCACTAGTGACATAGTTTTGGCAATCTAATACATGGTATTGCTGGCTGTTGGCTATGTCCCAAAGGCTAATAGTATTATCCGCTGAACCAGAAGCTAAATGCTGTCCATTTGAGGTAAATGCTAGACTGGTAACGTCTCCTCGATGACCACTCAACACCTTTAATTGTTGACCTGTAGCTACATCCCATAGACGTATAGTTTTGTCTGATGAAGCCGAAGCCAGTATTTGACCATCTGGACTGAAGGCAACGCTATTAATGCATTTTGTGTGACCATTCAGTACCCGGCATATCTTGCCATTAGTTACGTTCCATAGACAGAGAATATTTTCGTTATTATCACCACGCAATTGGCCACCACCAGAAGCCAGCATTTGGGAATCAGGACTAAATGCGATACTATTAACGGTGTTGTTATTGCCAGTCAATTGACGTTGTTGATGAGTTGCCATATCCCATATAGAGACAGTATATTTAGCGTATCCTGACGATGAACCAGATGCAAGAAATCTTCCATCCAAACTAAAAGCAATGCTACTGACTTTATGGCCAGTTAAGCGGTATTGTTCTTGACCAGTATCAATATCCCATAAACGAATGGTGTCGTCTAAGGAGCCTGATGCTAAAAGCTGGCCATTGCTATTAAAGGCAATACCAGTAACGGAGTTTTTATGGCCAGTTAATACCTGTATCATTTGACCACTCGCTGCATTCCATAAACATATAGTGCCATCATCTGCACAAGAAGCTAGCATTTGACCATCAGGATAGAAGGCGATCGAGTTGATTTTTAACTCTCGTTTTGGATGCGAGAGTGTCATCGCCATGGGAATAGGATGATGTTTTAATAGTTGTTTTTTTTTGAATTTCCTTCCAGAATGTGTCTTTTCCCAACAGTCGACAAGCATGAACTACATATACATACACTTCATTGTGTTTACCTTGCTCTTTATATTGATTTGCTTTTTCTAATAAAGTAAGACCAACTTGATATTTGTTGCTTAGTTCCTCTAGATGTTCTTCTTCCTTTAAACGTGCTTCTTCTTTCTCTTCTTTTAACCGTTCTTCTTCCTTACGTTCGAGGTCTTCATCTAGAGAAGCGCAAATAAAATCATACATTTCTTCAGGCAGTTCCCAATTCTCCACTAAATCCCTCGCTTATTCTAATTGTAGGCCAGTAGGCAATAACAATCCTGCTTTATCTTGTTCTTCAGTTTGCTGCCATCTTGCTGCCATGGATTCTAAGCGTGAACGTGCGATAAGCCGTTCTTTATTTTGCTCAATTTGCTCTTGCGCTCGTTTCCAATGGGTTAAAAGGGCCTCATGACAGACCCGAATTATGGTTTTTGGAGAATTCATTTTTTACTAATTTTTTTAAAATTATCGCTCACCAAATCGGTCATTTTTGATATAAATATATGCCTTTACCCCATTGATTTCGATTTGCTCTCGGTTATAAAGGTTGCTGGCGTAGGCATCTGGACCACGATAGCCTTCTAACCCATCAAGATCTATCAGTAATTGTTCATCATCAGTAGTATAAAGCTCACCCACTAAGGTGGCTCCAGGACGGGGTATAGCAAAGGGCAGACCATACACGGTTTTGACAGTAAACCCTGCCACCGTAGCTTCGGTTACTGAACTATAGCGTCCTTCGAGCATGCTATGTTTGGGATGACCACGCCGCAAGGTACCGTAAACAAAGAAGTGATAAGTCATTTAAATTTTGCCTTCTATTAACTGTTAAATACCCTAGTAAAATCAACTTTTATGCCGTCGCTTTCTACCAAATGTTCGTGAAATACATGTTTTCCTTCTTTATTAATTACAAAAATACTTCTGCCGTATGGTTCCACTGTCCACACATTTTTAATGCCAGAGTTCACAAGGATATTCGACTTTTCCGACATAGCTTGAATAGTCTGACTCGCTGAAATTATCTCAATTGCTAATATCGGTAATTCTTTGACTTTTAAAATGTCTTCAAAAAAATTAGGGCGTATCTTTGTCTGTTTAAAAACCGAAATATCAGGTGTAAGACCGTTTTCAATATCCAATGTCAATTCAGGAAGGGGCTGTATTGCATCGTCCTGTAATAATTGCCGCATTATTTGAGCGCAGATATAACTGTGATTTAATGAAGGCATTTCAATAGTTAGATTATTCGTTGCTGCATGGTTCATGATGTTGTAATGCCTATAATATATGTGGTATTTTTATCCAGTTCATATTGTTCACGTTGTTTACCTTGTTCATCAATGTAAGTAATTGGTTTACAATGCCAACGCAAATTTGCGTCGGCTGAAAGTTGCTCAATCATCACGCGAATGTTGCGCATTACATCTGCATGAAGTGTCCCCGTAAGTTCGGCAATATCACGGGAGGTCATAGTTAAAGATTCAAGCACCGGGAAAGCTTTCTTGATTACTCTCTAAATGTTGAGATACCAAGGTATCTTCGAATATACCTTGCAAACCGATTATCAATTTCTATATATCCTGCAAGTTATTTGTCAGTTGCAATAAAATTATCAAGTGCAGTAAATCAGTTAATTGCATATTTTGCCCTTAATATTTTAAGATATTAGATTGCAACATGGCTACTCTGCACTAAATCTTTATGCGTCAGGTTGGTTTTGGTTCGTAGCTTGAGCAAGCTGGTCTAATTGTGGGATAAAGGATTTGAATTTAGCTAATTCTGCAATGATTTTATCAATAGCTTGTCTCTCATCCGCATCTGTATCAAAAGCAAATTTGAAATGGTCACTTACAATATCGCTTGTAGATGCTATATCTACAATATAATCAGTATAAAAAGGGTACCACGGCGAAGATCGTCTTCTTGGCCATTGTCGCTGCCATGCTTCATATACATTATTTTGTGCAATTTCATTGTATTCTTGTTGATAATTTGCACTTTTTATTCCTACAATAAGCTTGGTTAAAAAATTACCTTGTGGCTCCAAAGCAATAGAAAATTGATTGTTCCATGTTGCTTTTTTGATTTTAAGAGCTGCATAGCGTGCGAATTGATTGAAACCATTTGCTTCGTGAATACTATAACCTTCATCAGGTGGATATAACTTAGCAATTTCTAATTGCAGTTTACGGGTAAATTTATGCAATTTATCAATTATGGGTGTACGTGCTTGGTAAAATGCGACCAATTTAGGTAAGACGGCATCCAAAGCATCTATGGCCATATTCTTGAAAACTTCCATCGTATTGCATTCAGCAGTTGGTTGGGTTCCCAAAATGATATAATCCCATTTTTTCTTGAGGTTGATTGTTGGATTAGGAAACGTATCTGCCATGTGTTGCTGAAACCAGTCTCTAGCATATCTTTTAACATCACTAGATATGTCCACATCACTAAGAGTTATAGGCATCTCTGTTGATACAATACCCAAGGAAAAGTCAAAATTCATTGCCCCTAATATAAATCTAAAGTAAAACCCAGTCTCAACATTATTTTTTCGCCACAGCTCAAATTGTGTATTCATCGCCTCTAAGGATTGCTGATATTTAGCACTTAACTCTTGTACAATATCTTCAAATGTAAGGTTGCTTGCAAGATCAATGTAGCTTCCAGTCATTATTTCTTTCAGCACTGTAATAGCTTCTAGGGAAATTTCTTCTTTGGTGTTGTCGGAAGGTAATGCCTCAAGAAAGAAGTCCATAAAATACTTAAAATGTTCTATAGGTTGCTGCTCCTTGGTTTCAGGGAGATTAAGAGTATGGAAGTATCCTGGTTGTTCAAACTGTTCTTGATTCTTAAGCATTTCAAGAAATATTGGCCTGTATGCAAAACGCAAACAGCTTACAGCGAAAAAGACACGAAACCTTTCAAGTTCTGTAGCTTTTGGATCTTCATTAAGAATTTCCTGTGCTTCAGCTATTTTATGCCATAGTTGCAGGAGGTTAAAAAAGCGTTTAATGGCGCGGGGATTTTTGCCTATGGAATTAATGGTTAACTGGTAATAAAGTCTTGAATCATCTTCAATATTCTGTTGCTGTAGCAAATTGTTTATATACTGTTCGGTATCATAATGTTCTATTGGCAGTTCAAACGTTAACTGGATGATTTTTTCAAAAAAGTTGGTGATTTTACCTTGGTTGCTATCCTTGTCTTTGTCTGTAATATTAAATTTATCTTTTAAACCAGTCTCTACAACAGACTGATCTACGGCCACCACAAAGACACAACCTGGAATATCTAAAAAATTCTTGATTACTTCAAGTACCTCAATAGCTAATACTGGTTTAAGACGATCTAGATCATCGATAAAGATTATTAACCGTTCAGTATTATTTTTTGCAAGCTTTGCAGTGACAGCAGATCTAATTTCTTCCGTAAGTTGCTTTACTTGTTGCGCAGCATCGATTTTATCGTTTTCCGATGTCCAGATAATATCTTTAAACGCCTTAAGGAAAGTATTGTCTATACCAAACTGTACTGATTGTGCCAATACTATACGTCCTAAATTGACAATAAGTTTGCGTGCATTCTGGCCACTTTCCCCAAGGTCTTGCAGGAAACTAGAAAGTAGGGAAAACGCAATATTATCCTGCATTTTAAATTGGGAAAATTTCCATGTATTAAACCAGATGAAATCAATTTCTTGTTGATGTGTTTCGCTTAGTATCTCTTGAATAAAATTCATCATACTGGTTTTGCCAGTGCCCCAATCTCCCTGAATAGAGATAGTCATAGGAGTTTTGCAGGTAGAAACAAAGTTGCTCAATGCCTGAGCGTACTTTGTAAGTCCTAGATAATCTTCTTTTATACTTTCTGCAGGTAAATCTATTTCGCTCATATTATTCACTATTTTGATAATGTTTTAATTTAAATGGTAATTAGTCAAATAGCGGCTCGCTACTTAATATATTCTGGTAGCTCTATGTCTTGTACGAATAGGCGTGTCTAAACAAAAGCATCGATCAATTCACGCTCTGGACTATTCGGTTCGGCAAATGTTTCATCGTAAGCGTTCAGACCCCCTATACAAGTTAAAAACAAATACGTTATATGAAATCCTGAATATTTAATATATCTTATTATACTGGACTAGACAATAATTTTAATTTTTTTGGGCATCCTTCATTTTCCAGTTTACACTTTACTTTTTGGTGCCGAGGCTCTGCTTCAAAAAGTGTTCATTACTTGCCCATGATCTTGAAGGATGCCATAATTCCTTATTTTTTTAATCCTTAATATTATGGAGCAACACTAATGCAAAAATTGGCGACACTAATAGCAATTTTTTTCCTGCCAGCCGTTGTCCTTGGTGCTGGCTGTGAACAATATCCTTATTATGATGGTCTTAATATAGAAGATGTGCATGGAGGCACCAAGATTATAGCTACGGCTACTGCTGTAGTGAGTTTTGACGATTACGCATCTGTGCTTGATGCTAAGGATGAGGCGACTATGTTAGCCAAAGCTACTATCTCTGAATTTCTCACTGAAGGCATTCATAGCGATAAGCGTGTAACCAGAGCAGTGCAAGAAACAAAATCCATGACAGGTACAGCTAAGGCCACTAAAAGACAGGAAGTTATCAAACGGGTAAAAAAACTACGCAACACCTCCAGGGCATTACTGCGAGGAGTAATTGTTTTGGGCGATTGCTATACCAAAGGATCTATAGTACGGGTTAGCGTTGGAATTAAGCCTAAAACTATTAATGATGCCGGTAACCTTGCTAGAGGTATTTCAAATTCCGTTCATTCCCAACCTAGCCCTGGATTCAGTAGAATTCCCCGATCTACCACTCCTAGCTCTACATCAGGCCATATCAACACGGGACGTTTTAAGAACTTCTAATCTCAAAAAGCGGCATCCTTCAGGATTATGGGCAAGTAATAAACACTTTTTGAGGCAAAGCCTCGACACCAGAAGGTAAAGTGTAAACTGGAAAATGAAGGATGCTGGAATTATCTATAAATGGGATACTAATTTAACTTTTATTGCTTGGGTATTCCTTAGGATTGATTCATCTACGGCTATTACGATACCAAGCTCTATATTTTTCAGAACGATTGGGAGTTTGTCATTTCCTGAGTTATTTAGAGCTAATAAGCTCCATACTGGTCTTTGATTAAATATGTTGTTTGAGATAAGCAAAACATCTTTTTGTGGGTTGTAATAATAGAAATTTTGTATGTTATAAGAATTCTCAGGTTCAAGATCAAAGATATGAATGATATTTTCATTCGTATCCGCTAATTCAATACGCAGCAATGGTTGCTTTCGTATAAAGTTAGAACCATTAGAACCATGGGCAATAGTCGCAATCCAAGGATATTTTATCGTTAGTAATTCATAAATACCTTTTAGAAGGTAAATATCTACATTGACTGAATTTCTTTGCGGTTTAGCAGCCATACCCATCATTAAATCATAATATTTCTTTGCTCCATATTCTCTATATGCAGGTAACATCCTATTTTTTCTGTGCACAAATCTGTTTTTACCGCTGGCCGTATTTTCAAGCGTTTGGCGGAAATTCGCATACGCATTTTTTTGTAGCTTAATAACAACCGGAATGTAGAAGGCTAACTTTGGATATTTTTTTGCAGCAGCTCGTTCAAGTTCTGCTAACCGCCCATCAGTCCAGTTAAACTGAGCTTTTAATCTACTTTTTGCAGCTTCGATGGTAAGTGGTATGCCCACTTCCAATTGAGAAACCTCACCTTTTACAATAGGAATCAATATATCTCCGATAATATCTACTAGATTTATTTTTTGCTTATTTCCCGTAGAAAGAGTTGAGAACAAGCCAGTTCCTACTCTAGTACTACCTTCTGCAAGCTGTTTTATGAAAGCTCTAAAGTCTTCAATACGCACCGAGACCTTGGCAGTGACTTGAGTTAAACCATGTTCGTTTGCAATCTGTAATAACTCGAAGCGTTGAATTGATCCTTGAGAATATTCCTTGATGTGGGTGTTAATCTTAGATGTTCGGGAACGCACCGCATTCTGAATAATTACTTGCTTTTCTAGCATTTTAGTGCTATCCATGAAGGAACCAACCACATTGATTAACGCATTGTAGGCCGCATTTTGTGCCGCACTCTGAACATCAGCCCCCCATCCCTGACTAATTACTGTTTGGATTTTATCGGGAGAAGCTGCAAGCGTATATATGGATGCAATACAGCCAATTGCAATTGATATTGTGAATATTTTTAATAACGATATTCTCATATTTTTATCTCATTATATAATTTATTAATTTACTTAATTAGGATAATTTTTTAATCATTTTTTATTACGGGTTAAGGTTGCAAAGTTGGATAATCAATCATTGACTTATAAATTAATTCTTGTATTTTAAATGCCCTTTTTACATTAGCTGCATCTAGTTTAATTGTAGCAAAAATTTCACCATTAGAACGGCACACAGAAATATCAATAACTCCACTTAACTGAATGTATTTTTGCTTGGGTGCAAGATACTTTATAAGTTTATAGCGTGCCTTAAGACGTGCTTCATCTGCTGCCAATATATAAGATTCTTCATCATTAAGTAAAGATCTGGACTTGGCAACAGCAATTAAGATGTTTGAAGATCCTGCTGTGATTCTATGTACACCAACACTCAGCTTTGGGCAAGGATCACTTGTTACGGAAGTAGGTAAGGCTATAGGAACATTCCATATACTGCTAACTACGCTTATAAAAATCAATCTATCAAATGGATACATTAGAACTTCTCAAGACGTTCTGAGCGATTATAGGAAGAAGGTCTCTGTTCTGAAACTTGGGATTCTTCTTTGGAAGAAATTGCCGTAGGTTTTGTAGGGAACTTGTCTGGAGAGACAGTGGAAGGCTGCTGTTTATCACCAATAAAATCATTTATAGTTGGAGTAACTTTTATTGTTTCAGGATAAGGAGTAACAGGCACTGTATTTCTTTTGTTATCATCTTTACTCTCCCGTTGAGTATTAATAGTAATAGGAACCTTGGGATTTATTGTAATTTGCGGAGAAATATTTGTTGGCTCAGACTGTGGTGTATTAGGAGGTGATACAACAGAGCTATTATTCCTGGATACATCCTGCTGGAAATAGTCAAGTAGCCGTTGCAATACTATCACGGAACCAGAAAAAAACAGGACGATAAGTGCTAAAATTACAGCAGGTTGCCAACTTTGTCGATATATACCTAACCAATAATTAGCAGCAGCAAAACCACCAAGGGCAATAGCAGCAAGCACAAAGAAGATTGTGACTAAAGATGCTTGAGGGTGCAACATATCAGCCAAGAAACTTAAAGCAATAGTGAATAATCCTATAAATAAGATATAGCTTATAATAGAGTTTTGTTGTTCTTGCTTTAAGATTTTTGATGCTGTAGCAGAAGCTTTGATAAAATTCTGAATTGCTAGATCAAGATCATCTCCCCATGCCCCCATTAGTTTCTCGGCTTTACTTAGTTCCTCACCGCGCAATAGGAGATCTTGTTGATGTTGTGTAGCCTGTTGCCAATTTTGCGCTTGTATTTCTAGATGATGGCGTAATAAGAATTGCGATTCTTCACTTTCAATTCGCCGTTTCATCCGCTCCCAATGGGTAAGTAAAGCTGGATGGGTTACTTGGATTTGAGTGCGTTCACCAACATAATCGCCAGCAAAGATATACTGATCTTCAGAAATAGATTGACGGGTGCAGGTTATCAACTGGTAATCTATAAATTTATTAATTAATGCTCTGGCTTTATTGCCAGGCATGAATCGCACCAAGGCTACTAAACGTGGTTGCTTATAACCAGAGATTGGCACTGAACATAAGGCACGAGATATATGTTGTAAAGATTGGTGGTCTGTTTGAAGCTCTACACATAATTCTTCAGCCATCTGGCTCATCGCTCCGTGGAGCCTTCCAATTTCCTCATAACTAGCATGAGTTAGCTGATAAAAACAATCTTGAATCTTAAGGTGAGTAGCTGTATCTCTGGATTGTGGCGTTTGCTGTGATGCTTGTGCGTTATCTTGCGCTATAGCGAGCGGCAATTCTTCTTTGTTTTCGTGTAATTTATGCAAAGTGTAACTTAGTAACGGTAACGCAGTTGTATATTGTCCTAAGTCTTGCAAAATCCGATCTGTTAATTTGATGCCGTTTGCATCCCGTTCATAAGAGCATTCAGCAAGCCAGGCCGGTTGTTCAATGATATCACGCAATGCTTCTGTGTTAGGAGGATTTAAAAGATAGCTGCCGATACCAATTTGAGCTAATAGATGTTCATGTGTTTGTAGATGCGGCCAATAGTCATCTCGCAAGCCTAGGATAATATACAGATCTAATTTAGTAGCAAGAGTTATTAAAAGATTGATAAAGGCATCTTGGGTTTGTGTAGGAATATCTAGCGTAAATAGTTCTTCTAGTTGATCTACAATCAAGAGATACCTGATTTTTTGCTTATTACTTTGTGCAACTTGATGTAATTGTTGTCGGAGCCATGTTAAGATCGTTTCTGCACTATCAACAGCAAATGTTGCATCGATATTAGCATCCCCCAAACCTTGAGGTTGCCGCAAGGCAGTAAGCATTCCTTGCCATAGGCCTAATGGTTGAGAACCAGCAAATAGATCGCACGGGAATACTATACTCCAAAGTAAAACTTCGTTTATGTTTGTATATCTATGTGATAATGCTGGAAGCAAACCAGCGTTAATCAGTGAAGTCTTGCCGCTACCACTAGGCCCATGAATGAGCAGGATATGTTGCCGTTGTTGTATTGTTAGGTGATTTAGAATCTCGTTTATCTCCCGTTGTCGCCCCCGAAAGATCTGTCGATCCTCATAGCGATAAGCGGCAAGACCTCGAAATGGCTCAATGCTACTACATTTAAGTTCTAAACCGATGGCGGCACAGGCTTCATAAAGATGCCTCACTGGGATGAGAGAGACCCCTTGGTTTATGGCCTGTTGATGTAATTCTGGTGTAACATCATCTTTATTATCATCAGGAAATAAGATCTTACCACCTGTAGGCATTTTTTCTAATGCAGCCCGTATCTTAAGTTTGAGTCCCCCTATTTTATGTACACCGCCTGTAATTGATACCTCTCCAGTGGCTGCGATATCATGGTAATTTTTGAGACATATTGCTGTGATAAGTCCCAAAGCTAAGGCTAATTGGGCACTGGGACCCTTAGTATCTACTGGAGTATCTTTGCTGGGAATATAGTCTACATAGATTGCATTTAGATTCAGATACCCTTCCCTACACATAATATGATACACTTGGGCGGTAAGGCGTTCAGCAGGCTTTTTAATTGCTGTTGCATGGTGCTTCACTCTGGTATAACATGCGGTATGGCCGGGTTCGCCATATCGCCAATTGGTTTTCAATTCTGTTGCATATGCACGGTTGTTATCTTCTGATACTACCAGCATCCATAAAGTCATAGATGTTACCAAAAGCTATGTTATTAATTATTTTTTGCCATGTCTAAAAATATACTATAGATTGTAAAATATCATTATCTTTTAATCTGGCTTATCTAATGATAATTCCTCTACATCTTGCAATTGTACTTGCAAATTAAAAGGGGGAGCAAATTTTTTGCCAGGAGATAACTCTGTTTCTACTTGACCATATTCTATAGTACCAACTAGAATAATACTGCCGTCTCCTTGTCGTAGTTCTACATTGCAGCCTTCGTAAACTTCTTCGCGATCTCCTCCAAAATATAGACGGATAAAGCGACGCTCTGCATCAAATGGATCAGTTAATATATGTAGGCTCCATTCACCAGCTAGTTTATATTCTATTTTGGAATCACCATGTAAGACACAATCGTCCATAGTGCCTTTTACGTCATCGTCACTAGCAGCTAAAGCTGGGGCATAGGTACGTTGATGTAAATAAAAAGTTTGCTGGATGTCATCAATCATTTGCACATGCTTTTCAACTAACATTCGATAACCATGAGACAAAACCTTAACAAACGTAACACTAGGTTGTGTAGCATACGCCAAGATCTTTGCATCTGACTTTTCTGGTGGTACAATTTTCCAAGGTGCAATAAGTGATTGAATTGTAGCATCTATAATAATTGATTTATCCAATCCTGGTACATCCAGACTTAAATCTGGAACGCTTTCCGCTGCTGCATAAGCATGGGCTAAGATTTTTACATCTGTTTCTCGCGGCGGTGCTATCGGGGGCATTAAATCCTGTAGCAAGGCATTAAGACCTTCATCAGTCTCAATGTCATGGCCTAAAATTTCGGTGTTCATCACATACTCCTAAAATATATTCTTTTTTAATTGCCTTTTAGTAATAACGATTCATAACGGGATTTTGGGTATCATAATTTATTATTTTTGCCATACAGTTCCTTAATTTAGATTTTTTTGATAGCACAGGATCATTGTGGCCTATGATCCTCATGAAATTTTTTTAAGATGTTTTGTAACCGTCTTCGGGCTTGTCTAGTTAAGTCATAGGCCCGATCTTTTGATACATCTAAGATTTGGCCAATCTGCGCATGACTTAATCTAGGATCAGAAAATTCTCGTAAATAGAGGGCTTCTTGTTGCTGCGGATTAAGCTGACGAATTGCGTTACGTACTGCATCTTTTAACAATACAGCATATTCCTGGTCTAAATGTTGCTCCTCTGGATTTTTATAGTCCGAGATTAGCCTACCATCTGTTTCAGGCAGATCATCCAACGGAATATTTCTATTGCGTTTTTTAAGCTCGTCAATACAAGCGTTACGGGCTATTCGAAAAAGATAGCTCCGTAAGTTAAATTGTTCATTTTTAATACGTGTTACTAGATTTTGAGCATGTTCTAGCAGAGCAGTTAAGGAGTTTTGAAAGATTGTATCAGTTCGATCATGATTGCCCTCACAGAGGGCGAACAAATAGCCATACAATCTAGGACGGTTGCGTTCATAAAGCATATTGAACGCATTAACATCCTTAGTATCCACATACTGCATAAATAATTCGCTATCGCTAGCATTAGATTGCTGCACATTAACGGGCAAAGGTTGGGCCTCTTGATGAGGTTGTTCAGCCATATCAATTACCTAATAAACCAGCATATATCTTTTTGCTGATGGTAACCAGATGTTGTTTAACTTCATGTTCTAGCAACCGATCAGTATTTAAAGCTGAAAGAGAAGCAATAACTGCGGGATTTAAGCCAATAACATTTTGTAGACACCAGACAAAATGCTCAGTTGCAGTAAATGTTTCTACAATAGCTTGGAGCTTTTCCCAGATATGACGCTGTTGTTCAGTGTGTGAAGCTGAATGCCTGGATTGTAAATAATGACAAGCAGGCCGTTGCATGTTATTTCTATAGCTTCTAGGACAATTTTGGGTAGCAATCTTTAAGAGGTATTCAACAAACTTCAAAGTGCCCTGGCATGCTTGTTCAACAATTCGGCTATCAGACACACGTAATTCATCGATGACTTTATACCAAACCTGATCAAACATCTCTGTTGCTTGTTGGCGTACTTGATTTTTATCAACCATGTAAAAACATAGCCACAATAAATAACGAAACAGTAGCGCACGATAGCGTTCATATAAACAATTAAAGGCTTCTGCACCTTTACCTTCAAAGTTATTATTTACGTAGATACCAATTAATTCATTGTCCGTTTTCGGATTCATTACTTGTGTGCAATGACTAGATGATGGCATATCTTTTCTCCACTATAATATCTGATCTGATAATTATTTGGGTTATAATAACACACATAATCGACCTTGCAAATTATTATTA
This sequence comes from Candidatus Achromatium palustre, assembly GCA_001044195.1. GTDB lineage: Bacteria > Pseudomonadota > Gammaproteobacteria > Chromatiales > Chromatiaceae > Achromatium > Achromatium palustre. Next base: position 8,844 of record LFCU01000078.1, on the reverse strand, counting down.
CAAGGTCGCTGTAAACTATTAAAATTTAAGTTAATATTCTGGCCTAATTGGGGAGGGTAATATTAAGTTTTTCCCGTAATGCCATGACTAAATGGGGACCAATATCTGTATCACGATGATAACCTGTTGCTGTCAGCCAATAAGTATTACCACAATCATTATGACGGTCATAGCCACCTTTAAGAATTATTGCCGTTGCTTCACCGTCATGCTCATCGATTTTACATACATACACGATGCTGCTGTTAAAAGTGCTATAAAAGCAACCTACCTCAGGACAAGGTGGTACATGATTCTCGTGTTTTTTCATGATATCTAATATATTGGTTAATTTCTTCACAATATTTTTTACCATTTGCATTTACCTGGTTATTTATATCAAACATCTTGTTATATAAAACGATACTGAAAGGCAAAACGGGCTAGAAAATGAAAAAGAAGTTATAATTTAAAGATCTTTTTAAGTGTAGAAATATCCAATTATATAGAATATAAGAAATTTTAGCTTATGCAATACAATATTTTTACTTCGCCATATTGGCTTATTTTGGGCATCCTTCATTTTCCAGTTTACACTTTTTATCGTTTCCACGCTCTACCTGGCCACCCACAGAAAGCGGTAGAATCAGAAATAAAAAATATATTCTTAGCCGTTGTTGTAATTGCATAATATTAAGTATTGTTGGATAATTAAAAATTTAATTTCTGAAAAAGTTAAAAAAATGTTCTGTTGGGTTGCTAAACAGAAGGCAATCCAATCTACAGATTATTCATTCAGGCCATACAATTATACATTATTACTATGAATACTGAACAAATAACTAACATAGAAACATCTGCATTTCCTACACTATCTGATATTAATACCTGCTTGCTTAAAGACCAAATAGAATTACGAAATCGTTTCCATGCCATAAAACACCGCCATAAATCCGGACAAGATATTGCACAACAATTAGATAAATTATGGAAAAATATTAACTATTCACAACAAATTTTAGCCAAAAGACGAGATATACAGCTAGCTTTAGAATTTCCCACTGAGTTACCTATTTCAGATAGTTGGGAAGAAATTGGAGCGACTATTAAACAACACCAGGTTGTAGTACTGTGCGGTGAAACTGGCTCTGGCAAATCTACCCAATTACCTAAGATTTGTTTGGCTTTAGGGCGGGGCAATATAGGCCGCATAGGTCATACTCAACCACGACGGATTGCAGCCCGGAGTCTTGCCGCTCGAATCTCTCAAGAATTAGGAGATACCGCTAGAACGATTGTGGGTTATAAAGTACGTTTTCAAGATCAAGTCCGTCCTGAAACTAAGATCAAACTCATGACCGATGGGATATTGCTTGCGGAAATTCAGAGAGATCGTAAACTATATGAATATGATACAATTATTTTGGATGAAGCTCATGAACGTAGTCTTAATATAGATTTCTTATTAGGCTATTTCAAGCAACTATTGCCACAGCGCACTGATCTAAAACTAATTATCACTTCAGCTACTATTGATCCAGAACGGTTTGCAGAGCATTTTACTGCTCCAATCATTGAAGTTTCAGGACGTACTTATCCAGTAGAGGTACGGTATCGGCTATTAGAAGCTAGTACAACAGATACTAAAATAGATACTAGAATAAGTACTAAATCAAAGTCTAGAACAGATATTAAATCTACCATTAAAGCTGATGCTGGAGTCGGTGAACTAGACGAAGACATGCAGCAAGCCATAATTTCTGCTGTAGACGAAATCTCACTAGAAGGACGTGGCGATATTCTAATATTCCTATCTGGCGAAAGAGAGATTAGAGAAACCGCCAAAACCTTACGCCAACACCGCCTTCCAGCTACCGAAATTTTACCATTATATGCTCGTCTAAGCTCTGTCGAACAAAACAAGATATTCGCACCCCACGGCGCAAGACATATAGTACTAACTACTAATGTAGCAGAAACTTCCCTTACTGTACCTGGCATTCACTATGTTATAGACACCGGATTTGCCCGTATTAGCCGTTATAGCCCCCGTAGCAAAGTACAACGTTTACCCATAGAACGCATCTCGCAAGCGGCAGCACAACAACGTCAAGGACGTTGTGGTCGCGTCGCACCTGGAATATGTATACGCTTATACTCAGAAGATAATTTTACAGCCCGCAGACCTTTTACAGAACCCGAGATTCAACGTACCAACCTAGCCTCAGTTATCTTACAAATGCTGGTACTAGGATTTGGTAAAATAGAAACCTTTCCATTTTTAGAACCACCTGATACTAGTCTTATTACGGATGGCTATCGATTATTACTAGAATTGCAAGCGGTAGACGCATTCCATAAGGTCACAGCATTAGGTCGCCAAATCGCCCGTCTTCCAGTAGACCCTCGTATTGGTCGCATACTATTAGCCGCAGTTACGGAACGATGTTTAGCCGAAACTCTAGTCATAGCGGCAGCGTTAAGTGTCCAAGACCCTCAAGAACGGCCCTTAGAACAGCGCGAAGCGGCGGATCAGATTCATGCGACTTTTCACCATCCAGAGTCAGATTTTCTAGGGGTACTGAATCTATGGCAATTTTTGGAACAAGAACGCCGCCAAAAATCTAAAAATCAATTTCATAAACTATGTAAACGACATTTTCTATCCTGGACTCGTATAATAGAATGGCGCGATATCCATCAGCAATTGCGTACTGTATTACATGAACAGGGCATAAAAGAAGACCAAGCTGAATCTGGTTATGATGCTATTCACCGTGCTTTACTGGCTGGTTTCCTAGATAATATTGGCTTTAGGGATGAAGAACAAGCCTACAAAGGCACTCGCAACAAACGTTTTTGGATCCACCCTGGTTCAGGGCAATTTCGCCATTCTCATAAATGGGTTATGGTAGCAGAACGCCTCCAGACTACTAAAGATTATGGGCGTACTGTAGCTCGCATCCGTCCAGATTGGATTGAACAAGTAGGTCAACACTTATTAAAGCGTACCTATAGTGAGCCACATTGGCAAGCGGAATGTGCCCAAGTAGCAGCCTTTGAAAAGTTAAGCCTGCTAGGTTTGGTGGTTATCCCTAAACGCCGTATCAATTATGGACCAATTAATCCGGCTGAAGCTCGAGTTATATTTATTCAAGGTGCCTTAGTGGATCAAGATTATACTACTAAAGCTCCTTTTTTTCGCCATAATCAGGAGCTAATCAATAGTATCGAAATTTTAGAAGCCAAAGCCCGTCGTCAGGATCTCTTAGTGGATGCAGGAGTTATGCAAGCCTTTTATGAAGCGCGTATCCCTTCTGGAATTACTAATGGTCCAGCATTTGAAAAGTGGCTTCGCAAGATAAGCACTCATGACCCGAAACGGCTACACATGCGGATGAGTGATCTATTGCAAGCAGATGCTGATACTGTTAGCCAGGAACAGTTTCCAGATTATTTAGAATTTGGAGGCACTAAACTGCCGCTTATCTATAGATTTGAACCTGGACATCCTGAAGATGGTATTACCTTGGTTGTACCTTTAGCTCTTATCAATAAGATCTCGGCAGAACGCTGTGCTTGGTTGGTACCTGGACTTTTAAATACTTTAATAGAAACATTATTGCGCAGCCTCCCTAAAACTTTACGCAAACTGTTAATGCCCATAGCAGAGACAGCAGTACAGTTAACCCGAAATCTTACCTTTAGCAATAGACCGTTCCTAACGGCTTTAGGAGAGGCCATCTTTCGACTTACTGGTACTAGAATTTCAGAAAATGTTTGGGATCTTGCAGCATTGCCGGAACATCTGCGGATGGGATTTCGTATCATTAATGATACGGGCAAGATTTTAGATTGGGAGCGTGATCTTGTGGCTCTACAACACAAATATGGTTCACGAGGTAGTCTTGAATTTGCAAACATTCCTAAAAAGAAATTCCAGCAAGAAGGTGTAACTAGCTGGGAATTTGATGTTTTACCAGAAACTATTGTTTTAGATCGTGGTGGGATTGAGGTTCAGGGGTATCCGGCAATAATTGATCAAAATACTAGTGTAGCTATGCGCGTTCTAGATACATTGGAGCAAGCTGAATTGGCGCATCGAGCTGGTTTGCGGCGTTTATCTTTATTTCAGATGCCTGGAGAAATTCGGCGGTTGCGTAAAACCTTGGGGCATCTACAAGCACTGCAATTGCATTATGCTAAGGCTCCAGTTTACTATAATGTAAACACCATAGACTCTATAGCACCTACAGCGTATAAACCTATAGAGCCACCAAGCCTGATAGATGAACTAATTGCCTTAATTATTGATCGTGCCATGTTTAGCCAAACACCATTACCGCGTGATGCCAAAGCTTTTACCGCTTGTATAAATCAAGGTCGCCCTAAAATCTTTGCCATTGCGCAAGATACCAGTATATTGGTAACAGATTTACTTAAAAGATACCAAAAATTACGTTCTCGCCTTACGGCCATTAAACAGACTTTATGGCAACCTTCAGTACAAGACATGCAGGAGCAACTAGATGGCCTTGTTTATCGTGGCTTTTTGCAAACCACACCAGAAACACAATTACGCCACTATCCACGATATCTTGAAGCTGTGGCTACTCGTTTGGAGCGTTTACCTCAAGGAGCATTGCGTGATAGGCAACGGCTCCAAGAAATAGCACCATTGTTAAATAAATGGCGTTTTAAACAAGCTAATATCAAAACTCCAGACTGTATTGATATGCGTTTAGAAGAGATTCGTTGGATGTTGGAAGAGTTAAGAATATCAATTTTTGCACAACCTCAGCCTACTTTGTATCCTATATCAATGCAACGTATAGAAAAGCGTTGGGAAACATTAGGATTATAAACAACAAATACGTCTACAAGTTGTAGGTGGACAAATACCGCATAATTGAATATAGAAACAACCAAGGATCTAATACATAATCCCATAAATTTTGTGATTCCCCTAAATTTAGCAACCAAGCCCATAACACTGCTAATAGGAGATAAGCTATGGCTTTGGCATGATAAATCCAGGCTATACCTGCTACTATTCCTAAGATCGAAGGCAAAATAACGCCTGTAAACCCCAAACTATATAGTTCTATATTAAACAATCCCAGCGTTGTTGGATATACACTAAGGCCCAATACAATACTGGAATTATATATTAAACATTGTTCTATCTTTGTTAGAAGTTGCCATCTATAACATTGTCTATATTGCTCCAGTGCGTCCCATATTAATAATAGGCTAGTAAGGCTCAACATGCCAGTATAAGGTAATAGCCAGGTACTTAGATCCAATTGGCCAACAGGCCAGAGACTGATGATAATAGTGATAGGAATAATTATAGAAAGTAAGTAGATTGGGTTGAATCTTAGACAAAACCCAACAACAAGTAAAAACAAGATGGGCACTATACAGCACAAGATTAAACTAATCACTTGCCAATGCACCCAAATCCATACTGTAAATTTCATGGCAGGGTCTGTAACCAGGCTTCATTAAAGTGTATATAGGCAATCCGTCGCCGCTTCCAAGTATAAACCATAGTATAATCATAGGCAGGGCCTGAGATTAGAAATGGATATGAAAACTCATCCTGATCTTGGCCGCGCTCCAAATCATGTAAATGTTGCCAACGCTGCTTGTGATCAAACCGTGCTAAACTCAATATATTGCGACCCTGTTTAGTAGGATTATATGCTAACAATATGCCACCTCCAAAACGCCGAATCGCGGCACAACTAGAATCTGGATTAGATAAGTTAGATGCCTGGGGCAGAGACCAGCTTTGCCCCCCATCATTAGTACGAGACCATAATACCTGCGGTGGTGCAATACCAGTACGTCGTAATAATGCTATGGCTTGTTGGGAGTTGATGGCTACTATAGTTGGTTGAATAGCTGTACGCAGATTCCCAATGTGAGCTATAGATAGTATACGTCCACCAGAGGCAATGCGCACATTAAGTCCAAATTTCCCTAATAGCTCATGATACATAGGTACAGCTATGCTACCATCTTGATAATTCAAGGGTCGGGCGCGTACTAATGTACTAATATTCAACACTGGACTTGTAACAAGCAAGCGCGGTAAACTAAAATGTTGGCCATTATCTTTAGAAATTTGGTAGGCAACTGCACTAGTAGACCAACCACCTAAGGATACAACTACAAAAAATAGCCATACACGACTGGCTTTATCTATAGTTAATACCGGGTTGCCTAGTTTGCGTATGGGTCTTTGTAATGCTTGTTCTACGGTTTTTCGATTGGCTAAAACTTTCATACTAGACCAGCCATTGCTATTGCGTTCAGATGCATAAATGGCCACATCTTTTGCCCCTTCACGGCTGCCACCAAACCAGGCGGCTAAGACATTTCCATTGGGTAATCTTACTAATGTAGGGCTGTGTACTGTAGGTGTAATAGCATTCTTGGGCAAAAGTTCTCTTATAAAAACTGGAGAGGGGTTAGGTGTTGGTACCATATTAACTGATGGTATATTAATTTGATATTCAGAACTATCAAACATTGGAGATGGAATAGTTAGAGTACGCCACCAAGCACCAATTAAACCCAAAGCCAAAGCGAGTGTAAAGCTTAGATGTTCTAATCTGCTTGTCTTGTTTAGGTGGTTGGACATTGCAAATTTTTTGCCCGATATAATATAACTTGGGGCTTGACTATAGCTAGGTTTCCATGTAAGACTGCATCCCATAAATCCAGAACCGTAGTCCCAGGACGCAACATATTTGCCCAAGTGACTCGAGAACTCAAAATACCAAAACTCCCTCGCTTTTGTATCCCAAATCCTAAACCTTGCAATCCAGTTACAGCACTATTAGATTGACTATCTGGAGTTAGCATCAAAAAATTACTACAAGGCTTAAGTAACCTTTCAGGTAGTTGTAGACTACTGTCCGTATGTACCAAACTACGCCCCAAAACTGCTGGCAATAATGCCGGTTGCGGTCCAGCATATAGGACTATTTCATGGCCACGTACTTGGTTGATTAACGCTTGGGGAATTGCGTTAACTCCTATACGTGGATAGACCAGGCCCAATATAGCAGCCCACAATAAAGCCGCTGTTAATGCCATGTAAAAAACATTATTAGCTTGCCACCAATACCAGCAAAATCCAAGACTAATTAGTAGGCTTAAAGCTAACTGGAACGAAAAACCAGATATAAGCAGTGCTGCGATTTGGAATAGTAATGCGGCAATAAACGCTAATATAAAACCGCTCCTTGCAGTCCACCGCCAGCTAATCGAGATATTTTGAATCGGAGCAGCCAATAATAGGGCAGCAGGCACTAAAGAACCGATCAAATACCGTTCAAAGGTACGAAACCAAAAAAATGGTAATAACGTCAGACCGATCCATAAGGCTTGCATCTTTAGGTATGTAACAGTATGCGAAGTTGGAAATTTATGCAGTGTCATAATGCGTTGTACCAGCACAAATCCCCAAGGCATGGTTAATAACAATATACCAGACAATGGTACTAGAGATATGGTAAAAAAGCGTCTGGCTTGTAATTCACTAGCTAATATGGCACTGACTTCTGGATATTGGACATAGATGTATGTAAACCAAGGTAAAATCAGGCTGATAGTTAAAATTAGTGTTCCTAAAATCTGTAATTTGCGTTGTTTTAAAAATCCTAATGCCAAGGGATCATTTATAAGTAACGCTAATCCGCCAGCACCGCATACCACAAAGACTACTGGGCCTTTGGTTAAGAAGCCTGCTACTATGCTCAAAGCTGCCAATATTAGGCCCCAAGCCTGATTATGCTTGTACCAATATAATAGTGATAGAAAGGCTAAAGTACTCCAGGTAGCGACTGGAACATCAAGTTCTAACATGCGCCCGGTAACAGCAAATCCTAGACAGGATAGTAAAATAAGCCCGGCAGTTAGTGCTTGCTTTAGTTCAGCTCCTAGTTCCAAAGCCATTGTTGCTACTGCTAGTACTAATATGGCAGCTAAGAGTACAGCAATCCAGCGGGCTGCGCCTAAAGATGGGCCAAATATTTTAAAATTAGCCCAGGTAAGCCAATATAGCATTGGTGGTTTGCGTAGCCGTGGTTTGGCATCTAAACAGGGTATTAGCCATGCTTGTTGTTCGTACATACACATTGGTATTCGTAAGCCTAGATAGTATTCATCCTTGCCTGTGACACCTGTATGTTCAGTGATGCCTATTCCTAATAGGCATAAGGCTGATATAAATAATAAGCTCAGTCCCAAGATGTTCTTGTGGATATTTTGCATAAATTTGGTGATTTTTCCTTTTCCAGTTATGTAATTAAGCGTAGGAACGTTTAATTTGGAACGCAGGAGCGTTCAGGATGCGTTCCCACGCAAAGCGTGGGAACGATAAAAGGATGCCTCAACATCAGATGCCATAGCTTATTGAAAAGTTACTGATAAAATAAAACACAATTCTATAAGATTTTGGATGATGTCATGAGGTCACAATTTTATAGAAATTTGTAGAACTGCTAACCAAAAATCAACAGATCTTCAAACGTGTATAAGGATGTAACCAATCCAATATCCCCTCGCCTACCTTTTTGGTTAATTCCGAAAAGGAAAACTTAGGGTTACTTTTTCTTAAAATATTGTACGCACCGTTCGCATCGGCATTGATAGTAGTGCCATTTTGTGAACGGTATAAGCCCCGTTTGACTCGTTTGCCACTGAAGGAATGTGTCTTTTTAGGTTCGTATTTCTTAGGCAAACAATCACCATCAATAAAACTCGCTTTTGAAGTGTAACTCTCATTTGTTACGTCCAACGTAATGCCATGTAAATCAAGTTTATAGCGCAATTTGTCTATAAACTGAC
>LFCU01000077.1 GCA_001044195.1 Candidatus Achromatium palustre | reverse complement strand
ATAAATAGGATGCGCTTCGTGCCTCAGCGCATCCTATAACTGCATGAAGCTTACTTCGACATAATGTGCCAGAATGAACACCCTAGTTTAAAACTAAAGAGTTTTGCTTATCAACGCGCCTATCGTATATCTTTAGACCAGGTTGTTAAATACGCACACCAGTTAGTTCTACTTTGTCACATTGACCACCCAACATTTTACGACACATCTTTTATATTATGGTGCGCGATGCGCACCCTACAAAAGATCATATACTATGCTGACACCTAGCGAACTCTATGACCAGGATTTTTATACTTGGACTCAACACAATTTAATTCTCTTACAAACTGGTCGTTTGCAAGAATTGGATGTTGAGCACTTAATAGAAGAACTAAATGAAATGGGCAATAGCCAACGTCATGAGTTAGAAAACCATCTTGTAATACTTTTAGCACATCTACTTAAATGGCAATTCCAATATGCCAAACTTAATATTCAATGGCAAGAGTTTACTGGACAAAGTTGGCGTAGCACCATAATTGAACAACGTAACCGCATTCGTAAACGTTTACAACGCAGTCCTGGACTTAAAGCAAAGCTTGAGAGTATTATTCAAGAAGCTTATCAAGATGCTAGAGAATTGGCTGCCGAAGAATCAGGATTGCCTTTAACTAAATTTCCCTCTATTTGTCCATATACATGGAATCAAATTATTGCTAAAGAATTTTATCCACAGTCTGTAGATTAATGGTAGGGTGGGTAAACGGCTATATCGTTTGCCCACGCAATCCAAACAAGACAAATTATTTGGTGGGCAGGATGAAATATGGGATTATGATGGTGCGCAATGCACACCCTACTAATTATCGTCTTCTTTTCTTGGTTTTAGAGCCTTTGTTTTTATTGCCTACTCTAGTTGTTTTAGTTGTTTTGGTGATTTGAGTTGCAGCCTTGATTATTAATTGAAAATCTATTTTGCGCTCATCTAAATTTACATTGGCTACTATGACTTCTACTCTATCTCCAATACGATAGGTATAACCTGAATGTTCGCCAGTTAGACGGTGACTTACAGGGTCAAAATGATAATAATCATTATCTAAACTAGCTACATGAACTAATCCATCAACATGAATATTATCTAAGTCTACAAAAAAACCAAAAGAGCTGACCCCTGAGATAGTTCCATGATATTTATCGCCAATCTTCCCATGCATATATTCACACTTAAGCCAAGCTATCGCATCCCACGATGCTTCATCAGCTCGCCTTTCTGCTGTAGAACAATGTTCTCCAATAGCCTGTAACTTTGATAATGAATATAAGAAATTATCTTTAGTGCCACCAGCTAATAGGTGCTTAATTGCACGATGCACTAATAGATCTGGATAACGTCGAATTGGAGAAGTAAAATGGGTATAGGTTTGATAAGCAAGACCAAAGTGTCCTAAATTCTCTGCTGAATAGACGGCCTGACTTAAGGAACGGAGCATCAAAGCTTGAATAAGATGTTTATCTGGTCTTTGTTGGATTTTTGCTGTTAATGTAGCATAATCTTTAGCTTCAGGTTTATCACCTCCGGTTAAACTTAAGCCTAACTCTCCTAAAACTGTGCGTAAATCCTTGATTTTCTCTTCTTTAGGTCCTTGATGGATGCGATATAGAGAAGGTAAACGCTTACGTTGTAAAAAACGTGCCGCTGCTACATTAGCTATCAACATACATTCTTCAATGATGTGATGTGCTGTGTTCCTTATTAAAGGATAAATTTCAGCTATTTTACCTTGAGTATCAAAACGAAATTGCGTTTCAATAGTCTCAAAATCTATTGCTCCTCTAAGCTGGCGGGCGGTACTTAAGACTTGATATAAAGCATATAATTCTTTAAGTTGTGGCAAGATATGGGCATATTTGGTATCTAAATCTGTAGGATTCTCTAGTAGTTCTGCGACTTGGTCATAGGTAAGACGGGCTTGAGATCGCATGAGTGCTTTAAAAAATCTGGAGCGTGTTATTTTCCCTTCTGTATTGATATATAATTCGCAAGTTATGCAGAGACGGTCTACATGAGCATTTAAAGAACACAAGCCATTGGATAGCACTTCTGGAAGCATGGGTAAGACTCGATCTGGAAAATAGACTGAGGTACCACGCTTATAAGCTTCTTGATCTAAAGCACTATCAGGTGGCACATAAGCTGTAACATCGGCAATACATACTAATAGCTTCCAACCTTTAGGAGTTCGTGCGCAATATACAGCATCGTCAAAGTCTTTAGCATCAGCACCATCGATAGTTATTAATGGTAAGGTACGCAAATCTTCGCGATCCAGTTTGGCTTCTTCTGGAACTTCACTAGCAAAGTCTTTGATCTCCTCTTGCACTGCTTCCGGCCAAGCAATAGGGATTTCAAATGCACGAATTGCAATATCAGATTCCATTCCAGCCGCCATATGTTCACCTAATATTTCTATAATACGTCCAATAGGCTGAGTACGTTTAGTTGGCTGCTCTATAATTTGGGCTACTACGATTTGGCCTTGTGTTGCATTGCCTAGCGCATCTTTGGGAATAATAATATCATGATGCAAGCGTTTATTATCAGGTACTAAAAATCCTACACCGCTTTCTTGGTATAAACGACCTACTACTTGTTTGGTGTTGCGTTCTAGGACTTCGACCACTTTGCCTTCTAAACGCCCGCGTCGATCTTGTCCAGTGATGCGTACTACTATGCGATCATTATGAAATAGTCCTTTCATTTCACGGGCTGAGAGGGTTATATCGTCACTTGTGGTATCTGGCTTTAAGAAGCCAAAGCCTTCAGGATGTCCAATGACTCTACCTGCGACTAGGTTACGAGTATTCACTAAACAATAGACACCACGTCGATTTGCAACTAGTTGGCCGTCTCTTTCCATAGCTTTGAGACGTCTACTTAAGGATTCTTGATCTCGTTTGTTTTTGAGTTTTAGAGATTTTATGAGATTGGTAAAGTCTAATGGTCCAGTTTCTGCTAAAATTTGGAGGATAAATTCTCGTGATGGAATAGGATGCGGGTATTTTTCGGCTTCTCTAGATCGATTTGGATCTTGTAGAGGATTGGTACGTGGAGTCACTGGTAATTTCTAGGTTTAAATTCTAAAGTAAATTCTAAAGTAATTTTTAAATGGTAAAATTATATGATATAATAGACATCCTTCATTTTCCAGTTTACACTAGAGCGTGGAAACGATCCCGTGTAAAGTACTTTAGGCAAGCAAATGAAGGGTGCCATATAATATTGACAAAATATTTTTTATCTTAAGATCTAATTTAGATATAATAAAGATATTAGATATAATAAAGTATAATATTTTAGGTATAGTATAATTAAAAGTATGGTATCTTAAGGCAAATAAAAAATGCCCAGGTGGCGGAATTGGTAGACGCGCTAGATTCAGATTCTAGTAAGCATTAGGCTTGTGGAGGTTCAAATCCTCTCCTGGGCACCAAAACAAATTAGAATTAAGGTTAATTCTACTTTGTCACATTAAAACTTAACTTCTTAATTCACAAAGAATTGATGCAAAGTGTTGTTTTCAATAAAATAAAGGTCTTATTTGGTAATCTGACAAAGTAAAATTAACGCCGAATAACTTTTATAGTAACTGGAATACGGCCTTGACGCAGCGAACCAATACGTCGAAAGGCTCTGGGACTTAAATCTAAAGAACACCGGCACCTATCCGCAACTCTCACAATAACTGACTTGCCATTTCTACGATTCGTTACTTTAAGACGAGTCCCTAAACGATAACGTCGATGGGCTGCTACCATTTTATAAGGACGATAAATTTCACCATTTGCCATACGTCGTCCTGAAAAGCGTTTTGCATAATAGGTTGCTGTTGCAGAATACGCTAGGGAGGGTAGTAATGAAAGAGTTAAATATACTATTATTAAATATTTTAAGGTATTGCATCGATTGTTTATTATCTGATTCATTTTCGTTAACAAATATTAATGGGCATCCTCAATAAGGATTGGCGAATCCACCAATGCACGTAGAAAAATTCTGCGTACTCCGTTTTCCTCTCCTTCCATAACAACACCTTCACTGCTGATATGCTTACGACTAACTAGGTTTTTGATAATCTTCTCTGAGCAGCTTACAGTCATAAAACGTTTCTTTAGCTAAGACCATATCTTTTATAGTTTTGAACATCAAATGTGAAGTAGTTTACACAAATCACTACACCAAATCCATCATAACAAATAATTTTGTAATTTCTCAATAACTTATAAAGTTAATTTTTACTTTGTTACATTGACAATTTTTATTTTATGGTGCGCGATGCGCACCACCAAATAGCATACATGTCGTAAGATGTTGTCAATGTGACAACGTAAAACTAATAGATTATATAGATTATAAAATATCACGCAGTTTTATGATACATTTTTTAGTATTAAAAAATATCTTGATCATACCACGCGAATACAAAATTATGCCCGAAATTGCTGTTGTAAAAGACGATCAAATACTCTCTAAATGGCCCTTAGATGATAAGGATATTATGATTGGACGTAGCCCTGATTGCCATATTTCCTTAAATGATTCCCTAATGAGCTGGCATCATGCTAAAATAATCAAAGGCTATGGTGGTTATCTTATTGAAGATCTAAAAAGTACCAATGGTATTACTATTAATGGAAATCGCGTCAATAAACAAATGCTTAAATACGGAGATACCATATCAATAGGCAATCACACATTATGTTTTAATCACAGTGTAAAAGATAAATACAGTAAACTTAGAGAAAGGACTGTAATAGCACAAGCATCGCTTGATATACCATCACATCATGCCGAAGTTAAGCCTGTTAATATAGGCTTTGTTACCATTGCGATCATATTCATCTTAATACTCACACTATTAATATATATATATAGTGTCTATATGATCTATGTAGGAGCCTAAATATCCCAAAAGAGACATGCTGATGAATTGGTCTTGGTTAGCCGTTATAATCCTCATACTTTTTGTTGGCGGAACTTGGCACATGCTAGAACAGGCACCAACTGGAAAGCTAGTATCTAAGATCCAGATTACATTGCCACCAGCCAGTGAACCACTTATTATTGGCTACAAGGAATTGGGGCAACGCTTAGATAGCAAGAGCACTGCTGCTAAAAATCATTTACGCATACGTCGCGCTTCTAATGGCCACTGGTGGATTGCAAATATATCCTCGCAAAAACGTGTCGATGCACCTACAACATCACAACCTACTCGTTATTTGCAGCGTTGGCAACTCGATATCGGTGATCAGATTCGCCTTTTGACTCCAATGGTGCGTAGTGCGCACCCTACAGTGACTGTAATAGATACTGATAAAAAATTGGTCTTACAGCTCGAAAATAGCACCCAAACAGGCTCTCAAAACACACGGTATCAAGCTAGCTGGATAAATAACAAATTACACCAAACCCAACCGCCTTTTATAGGTTGCCATAAAGATAATCCACCTTGGCTATGGCCATATTTACGTCCTAATCACCAAGAAATAAAGCTATTTACTATTGGCGGTCGCATCCCATGTCGCTATCGCTGGCCAGTGCCTGGAGTACCATCTAATGGCGCATACATACTATGGCGCAACGGTAAATATTGGTTAGCACCTGGACGTGCTAAATTTAGGATGTCCCGTGTAGATAGTACCAGTTGGCAAAGCTTTGCAGAATTAGAAACCCTGCTAGATGATCCAACCAATCCAACCTACAAATTAATCTTAGGACGTACTCATTATATACCAACTTGGCAACAAGATACTCTAACTTTAACCCCAATAAATGGTGGAGACATTTGGCCACAGAGTATGCTGCAAAAACGTTCTCTGCCTAGAGATCCAAGGGTACAAATATACTGGTACACTAATAATTCTGATATTAGCGACGTTTGGAAACCCCTAATGGCATCACCTTGGATAGTAGCAATCTTAATTCTTGGTTTATTAAGTAGCATTATATTATGGACACCAGTACCTTTAACCATAATATCCTTAAGTTTAACTTGGGCAAGTCCACTAATTACACCAGAATCACAAACCTGGTTGTTGCTATCCTTATTCATAGCATGGTGCTGGGGCAGTGATCTTTTACTTCGAACAAAGCGTCTCCATGGTGCAGTAGGACTATTGTGGACTACCGCCATGGGGCTTATCCTTTTTGGTTGTCTCATTCAAGGTCAATTGGGCCTAGGTAGTGGCAATGCCAAATGGTTATTAATAGCTAAGTCTCATTGGTGGATCTTAGCTTGTGCTGGCTGGATATTATTACTACTAACCCAAATAAAGCCCATATATTGGAAAATATTAGCAATATTATTAGTTGAACCAAATGCGCATAAAAGTTGGCACTTAATACGAGCCATCTTACCCTGGATCGCTGGCATATTCGTATTGATCTTACAAATAGTATTTGGTAGCGAAGAAGGAATCGGCAAGATGCAACCAGTAGAAGGCATCAAAACCTTTAGTGCTTTATTACTTGCTTTTGGTGCTCAAAGATTACAGGCTAAACGAGCTGGTCTTGATGATGCGTATAGGAATATGCCTGGTTTTTTTGTCACATTGCTAATGGGTCCTGTTATATTATTTATCATCTTTAGTATCGGCTTATTATTAGCAGTGCGAGACCATTCACCAGTCTTTATCCTATTATTATTAATAATTCCGATACTATGGATTCTTATTCCGCATCCATTAGGATTATGGGATCAGGCTAGATTATGGCGCAGGATCTTAGCCTTATGTGTCATTGCTTTTATTGGATTTTTTGTATGGCTTGGTCTGGCACCAGAGACTGTACCACGTTTTATGTTTCCTCAAAGTGATCGATTAATGGTTTGGGCACAACCTAGGATTTTCGACTCAAGTGGTTATCAATTTAATATGGCTCAAAAGTTTGCAAGTCTAGGTGGTCTCATAGGTCAAAATAGGAATCTATTTGGATGGAATGGAAATATTATGAGTTTACCTATGGTGCATAATGATTTTATTGGTACTTTTGTAATGAATCGTTTTGGTAGTGTGGGTAGTTTATTATTACTGGGTTTACAACTTTTATATACTGGGGCCTTATTTGCTATAAGCTCTGCTATTAATGACTGGAGTAAATCGCAAAATTTTCCAGAACAACGCGCTGGGGTCTTTTTAGCATTCACTTTGTTTGCGGTTGCTTGGTTGTTTTTAGCTCATTGGCTTATTGCTTGGGGTAATGTTTTGGGATTATTGCCAGTTATGGGGCAGCCTATGACATTTATTGCAGCAGGGAATAGCCATATATTGTTTTTTGCTTTGCCCTGTTTGGTTTTAGGTTTAGGAACAGGATGGATAGGATGCAAAGAATGGTAACTACTCAATAAGATATGGCATCTGAAATTGTCCTGAGGCCCAATGCCATAAAATATTGAGAAGATACATTTTAGCGTCGTCTTCTCCTATAACTTCGAGAAGCAGCACTTTTGCTTTTACCTTTAGAATTCCGCGATTCTCTCCAACTTTTATACAAGCCATTAGGAGAAAACGGAACTCCAATACCACGTCCAACAGGATCTTGATAGATTACAGATAATTTTTTAGCCCGCAAAATTGAACGCCACACTTTATAAGTTAAGGCTTGGCCACCATGACAGCCTTGAGGATTACAAATCTGATACGGAATATTAATATAAGGTTTATTGTCTATCTTAATATTAATTCCAGACCTAAGATTAACTCCTAATGGTACACTCGCCAACACGATATATTTGCGTTGTTGATAATGGAATGCTAAACCTGCTAAACGTCTTTTATTGCTATCTAAAAATACATTTTGTACTATATAACAAGACTTATTGTCTTGTGTGTCACAGCGTACTGCCCAGTTAGATTTGGATGCACTTTGTCCAATACAAGGCATTAATAATGCAACAAACAATATAACAATACGATTACACAGTTGATTCATTAATACATTTCCAATGTTTTAAAACATATAATAATTATGGTTTCAAATAATACCTTAAATAGTAACATGCCAATATTCTTAAGAGCTGTGTTATATGTTAAGATTATTCTGGATTTTATTGCTATACAGTATAAGTAAATATATAATAAACTATATAAAATTACAACAACTATTGACATGTTGATGCTATTGAAAAAGCATAATTTACAATTTTTTAAATCTTAAATTTCAAGTATTCCAAATTTCAATACATCCAAAATTATATCTTAATCTTATGTTAATATATTTAGTTACTTAGTAGTTAGTTATGTGTAATTAGTCTTAGCATAATCGCACTGTAGATTTTTAGGAGAAAAAATTAACTATGTCTGCACCTTTTAACACATCAGGCTTTTTTAGCCGCTGGTTTAGTGCCTTATTTGTTGTAATGGCTACCTACAACCCTAGCGGCGTTTCTTACTACCATTGGCTTATCAACATGGATGATACCCGCTGGGCTTTAAAAGCCTTAATTGGATTAATTATGGCTATTCTTAACATGCTATTCCTAATAATTAGTATGCGTTCCATGCGGCGTGGTGGACTGTTATCGGCTGCCATATTTTCAACCGTTGTAGTTTGGACTTTACGAGATTATGGCTATTTGCAGAACATAACATTTTGGAGCTGGATTACTGTCATACTCTTCTTTATGGGCAGCATCCTTGGAATAGGAATATCTTGGTCTCACATTCGTGGCCGTCTCTCTGGACAAGCAGATTCCAACGACGTTACTTTATAAATGAATATTCTTGGGCCGCATCTAAGAGCTTGGCACTACCTATTCTGGCTGCTAGGATTATTAATATTGTTGGCAACCATCTTGTGGCTAAAGCATAAACCAGCACCTAAATCAATACCTACTCTTATTGCGGTCCAGTCCCAAGAATACAGACCAACTATTGACGCTGATCTCTTAGTTATTATGGAATCTGCACGCCAAGAAGCTATAGAAATTGGACAGCAGCGTTTAGCCAAATTAATAAATGTTTTATCAAAACGTGTTCAAACCCAGTTTTTACCACATTATTTATCTTTTGGCCGCCGTAAACTTGAAGAATTACAGGCTTATAATACTTATGCTTGGAATCAAATTAAGCAATTTTTTGGCGGTCCAAAAGTCTTAGCTGCTCCACCTATTTTAGCCACAACCTTTGAGAAGCATTTCGCAGAACAGGTGTTAATTCCTATGGAAACCAAAGAAATACTATACACTATAGGACGCGAAGTAACCAGGCATTATGCTATATTGGTAGCAGCAGGAATTCAAAAATTACAAGAAAGTCGCAAAGTACCGTATGCAAAATGGCAACGCTATTTAAATAGTATTCCTCCAGGTCAAGTACATATTGAAGGTAGACCACCACTAAACTTACCTATTTATACCTTAGCAGCTCCAGATCCGATGCGAGAGCGTCTTGGAGCCGCTGTTGGTGCAGCTTTAGAGATGCGTTTTAAGAATTTTCCTAAAGTCACCGCAGATTTAGATGGTTTAAGAATGCCAAATGGTAGAAGTATCTTTGATATTGGTGGTGATGTTTGGGCTTATTATGGGGGGTATGTGTTATATTGGTTGGCACTTATAATTTTATTACGTACTGGTATTATTCCAGCCAATCTGTTTGCATTTCTTTTAGGGTGGTTGGCTTGGGAGACTTTTGTTTGGGGTAGTTGGATTGCTTATGAGTCATTTAGTTTTGAACAAACTAAAGCACAACTAGAACCCATTATTTTACATCAAACTGATACTTATTTTGCAGGGCTTAGAGCTATTCTTACAGATCCTGGGAGTAGTGGGCCATTTCAAGTGCTTTGGAAAGTAGAGCAAGCGTGGCAAAGCACGATGCCTACTATATCAGCTACACCTTCTTTAATCCTGCCTCCCCCTCAAGGATAAGAAATTTGTAACCCTATAATTTTATAAATTGTTAAATTTTCTGATTCTAAAGGTTTATATGAGCAATAACATTCTGTAGGGTGCGCAGTGCGCACCATACGATCCCATAGAAGTCTTTAGAATCAGATCATAGAAAAAATTTTGGAGGCAACTAATGACCAACTCCCATGAACTATTCCAAGCCGCAACACAACTGATTCCGGGAGGTGTAAACTCTCCTGTACGCGCTTTCCGTGGCGTTGGCGGAGATCCTGTATTCATGCAACGAGGCTTTGGACCACACCTATTTGATGTAACAGGCAAACGCTACATAGATTACGTAGGATCTTGGGGGCCATTAATCCTAGGCCATGCCCATCCCCAAGTAATCGCCGCAGTAATAGAAGTAATGCAATATGGTTTGTCATTTGGCGCACCTACAGAATTAGAAACTCAAATGGCCAATAAACTATGCACTTTAATGCCCTCTTTAGAGCTAGTACGCATGGTTAATTCTGGTACGGAAGCTACTATGAGTGCCATCCGTCTAGCTAGAGGCTATACTAAGAGGGATCTAATAGTTAAATTTGAAGGCTGCTATCATGGTCATGCGGATAGCCTCCTAGTAAAAGCTGGTTCTGGAGCCTTAACTTTAGGCGAACCAAGCTCCCCTGGAGTACCAAAATCTTTAGCTGCATTAACCTTAACCCTAAATTATAACGACAGTGAACAAGTAAAACAAACCTTTGCCCAACAGGGTGAACGTATAGCTGCCATTATTGTCGAACCTGTAGCAGGCAATATGAACTGCATCCTACCACAGCCAGGATTTTTAGAAACCTTAAGAGATGCCTGTAATCAATATGGTAGTGTCCTTATATTTGATGAAGTCATGACTGGCTTTCGAGTTGCCTTAGGCGGTGTGCAAGCTCATTATGGGATTCAGCCGGATCTGACTACTTTAGGTAAAATTATAGGTGGTGGTTTGCCAGTTGGAGCTTTTGGTGGCAGCAAAACCATCATGGAACACATCTCCCCATTAGGTACAGTATATCAAGCAGGTACTCTCTCCGGTAATCCAATTGCTATGGCAGCAGGATTAGCTACCTTGCTGGAGTTAGAATCCCCAAATTTTTTTGATACTATAGAGCAACAAGTGCATAAACTTACCCAAGGTTTACGAGATCTTGCCAAAAATGCGCATATTCCATTCACTACCAATCAAATAGGAGGCATGTTTGGTCTGTTCTTTACTGATACTGATCCAGTTACAAACTATACACAGGCAACAAATTGTAATGAATCACAATTTAAACGCTTTTTTCATGCTATGTTGGAACGTGGTATCTATTTAGCACCTTCTGCATTCGAAACCGGCTTTATGTCTATCACTCACACAGATACTGAAATTGATGCAACATTGCAAGCCGCTGAGGAAGCATTTAAAACTCTATAGAAAAAGTGCGATTACGCTATGCTAATCGCGCCTACAAGGTTTAGCATGAGTAAACTGCATACACGCACTGCACTCTTAAGCCACGCTGGTGGCCGTTCATATAATGAAGATGCAGCAGGATACAAAGAAGGATGTTGGGTAGTTGCTGATGGTTTAGGTGGTCATGGTGGTGGTGATATTGCATCCCAGATGGTTGTAAATAGCCTCTTGCAACAAGATACGCTTACAGCATCAATGGAACCACTAAGTATAACACGCGCCATCCTAATAGCGGATGAAATAATTCGGAAAAAGCAGCAAACCGAGCCGCGTCTAAGTCGAATGCGTACTACAGTGGTAATGTTATGCAGTGATGGCAATAAAGCACTGTGGGGGCATCTTGGTGATAGCAGATTATATCATTTACGACAAGGAGAGTTTAACTTTCATACAAGAGATCACAGCGTACCTCAAATGTTAGTTAATGCTGGCAAAATAGCCCAGCATGAAGTGCGTACTCATGAAGACCGCAATCGGATCTTACGGAGTTTAGGTAGCACTAAAACTAATTTTGCCACAGTTCCACATGAAGCTATAGCAATAAAGTCAGGTGATGTCTTTCTACTATGTACAGATGGGTTTTGGGAATACATTACTGAAGAGGTTATGGAATCGACTTTATCTAAAGCTAAAGATCCGCAACATTGGCTAGATATGATGAATGAACAATTATTAGCTAATGCCCCACCAAAACATGATAATTATACAGCAATTGCAGTATTTTTTGAGAACAAGAATTGGTTTAACTTGGGATTATGGAAATAAATTCATTTAGATGTTCAGTTATTTTTTAAAAATCCGTTTATCCAAAATTTCTACTAATATACCACTTTATTTTTGCTAGAATACTGTCCTTTTATCTTGTTTTGAACTTTTGACTATCCAGTTAATTAAAGGATAAATATATTTGGCCAATAACCAACAAAATCGTAAATAACCAATGACTGCCAATACACATAATCAAGACTTAGTAATCTGGTCTAATGAATATAGCGTCCAGCTTCCAGAAATTGATGAACAACATCAAATCCTTGTAGCCTGTATTAATAGCCTATGGCGAGCATTAGCAGTAGGACAAGATCAAAAAATAATTGGTGAATTATTAGAGTCACTCTGGATCTATACTGAAACACATTTTCTCGCTGAAGAAATCCTTATGGAAGAGGCAGGTTATCCAGAATTAGAGATTCACCAGCAAATCCATCTGGGATTTATAGAAAAGCTTAATAAAGTAGTCAAAAGTCAAGCAGATGGAAAACCTATAGGGTTAGAACTCTTACAATTCCTGACTGACTGGCTAATTAACCATATTAAAGTTGCAGATCGACAGTTTGCAAACTTTGTTCGTCCTAAATTATCAGGAGGCATCTTAACCCATTTTGAGCCATTATCGCGTGCTATTAATTTTGTATTTAATCTCAGCAGTACAGAGGATGAAGAGCAGATCTTAGTAGGTTTGGATATGCGACGTGCCATTGAAACTCATACAGCTTGGATTACACGCCTACGTAATTATGTAGATGATAAGCCCAATGCTATGAATATTATTAGTGTAGATGATATAGCTAAAGAAGATCTCTGTATCTTGGGTAACTGGATTAAGGTCAACAGCTCTAAACCTTGGGCTGAAGATTTAGAGTTTCAAAGGCTGCGTGATACGCACCGTATTTTTCATCGTACTGCCGCTGAAGTAGTAACCCATAAGCAAAGTAATAATCTACAAGCTGCTAATCGTATCATAAAAGGTGAATTACGGCGACTTTCTAACGAGATTCGTATAGAAATTGTGCGTCTTTATTCTAAAATTAATAGCTAACTTTAAATAGCTGTAGGGCGGGAGAATCCCGTCATCAGCATATTCCATCATAAAAACTTTTTCCATTTTAGGATTAGACTTCAATATAGTTCACGAAGTTAAAAATTTGGAATAATTAATTCTACTTTTTCATATTAAACTTAACTTATTAATTCACAAAGAATTGATATAATGTGTTGTTTTCCATAAAATAAAGCCTCGCTTTGTAATTTGACAAAGTAGAATTAAAGTGGGTTCTATTATAAAGTCTTCGGTGGCATTCATTGTAATTTTGTTACAAAAAATAGAGCAGCCATCCTGTTTGCGTTCTTTACATCATGATGATAATCTAGTAACTAAGGATCTGGCTGATAACAACTTCCCAAAAAACGATTATTTTACTAAATAATACAATCAGTTATAAAAAATTTAGGGAGGTTATTGATGGCCAAATCCTAATCTATTTTTGACCCATTATTTTCTTGATTATTCTGATTACCAAATTTTAATCGAGATTAATCTAGCAAATCATTGTTCAAAAATATTAAGCTAATAAAAATTATAGAGTGAAATATTAAAACTATGCAACTATCTTTTAGATACAAACTCCTTATCCTATTCGTCTCAGTATCACTAAGCGTTGTAGGCATTGGCGGCTATTTTCTCTACATGCGTACTTATGCTTTGGTATTGGACCAATTGGGTAGTCACATTTTAGATATGGGTAAAACCGCATCCTATCTATTTGGACCGGAAGAGCGGGCTGCTATCATGCGGCTTACCGAACAAACCAGACGCGATGCCATAAAACTTGATCCAGCTAAAATTGCCGCAGTTCCAGAAGGTGAAACTTTAAAAACCTTAAAGCCAGAAGTAGCAAAACGCTATATGGCAAGTCCAGATTTTTTGCTGATTGTCCAAAAACTCCGTCAAATAAAGTACGCAAGTCGTAGCAAAGTTCGGGCATACCCCAAAGGCGATTTACCACAGAATCCTAAAGATGAAAAAGAGGACCCATTTAGGCTTTCTTTTAGCTATATAGCAGTTCCTCTTGTTGGAGCTAAAGATTACACCCCATCAATCCTACTTGTAGATTCTAATCCTCAAAAAACAGAGGATAATGATGGTCTTAAACCTGCTACTATCTTTCGAGAAGTAAGTGCTGATCCAGTACTAAAAAAGACTTTTAGCACAGGTCAAGCTACTCGAGGCCAAGAATTTGTTAATGATCAGTGGGGAACATACCTTTCTACAGGTATTCCATTGAAAGATACTACAGGCAAAACTTTTGCCATCCTAGGGCTAGACCTTGATGTGGCTAGCGAAGTTAATGGCTTAGAACAACTAAGATGGTTTGGCTTTGCAATTATGGGTGGTATATTTATTTTAACAATACTCTTATCCCTATACGCTGCCAACCAGATTAGTCGGCCTATCCAAATTCTAAGAGATGGAGCTGAAAAAGTTCGTGAAGGTGACCTGACTACTCAAGTAGATCTTAAGACCAAAGATGAACTTGGAGTATTAGCAACTACCTTCAATTCTATGGTAGTGCAAATACGCGACTACACTGAAGAATTGGAACAAAAAGTAAAAGACCGCACCGCCGAACTTTCTCAAGCCCTAAACCAACTCAAAGCCTCCCAAACTAGACTAGTTCAATCAGAAAAAATGGCCATGCTAGGTCAAATGGTCGCAGGTGTTGCCCATGAGATCAATACTCCATTAGGCTATGTAAAAAATAATCTAATGTCCGTGATTGAAGATGTTCTACCACCTGTAACCTCATTAATAACCTTAGGACAAGGTTTAGAACAGGTGCTTAAGGATGAAAATGCTACAGAAGATCAAATGAATCAAGCATTAGGCCAACTTACTGAGGCCATTGATGAAATTGCGGACATGGAGCTTACTGAAACGGCTAAAGATCTAACAGACGATGCTATGTTTGGTATTCAACAAATCTCTGAACTAGTAGTTAGTCTAAAAGATTTTGCCCGTTTAGACCAAGCCAAGACCAAAGCTGTAGATATCCATGAATGTATCGAAAGTGCCCTACGCATTGGTCAAGATAAGTATAAAGATTACGCTCAAGTCACTAAAAATTACGGCGATAATATACCAAAGATCAAGTGTTCACCAGCCAAGATCAATCAGATCATACTAAATCTACTAAATAACTCTGTAGATGCCATCAAAGATCATATCGAATCAGGATCAATAGTTATAACTACCACAGCAGATGATCAAAATGTCCATATTACAATGCAAGATAATGGCAAGGGCATTACCGCCGATCATTTAAATCAGATTTTTGAACCCTTCTTTACTACTAAAGGTGCTGGAGTTGGAACAGGTCTAGGATTAGCTATTTCTAACCAAATTGCAGAAGAACATCAAGGACATATCAAAGCAGAGTCTAAAGAGGGTGAGGGTGCTACCTTTACCATAGTTTTGCCAATCCACTCTGATGATGATTCTGAAGCTGATACTAAAGTAACTTGATAAACATTGTAGATTGGGTTGGCGATTTTATCGTCAATCCAAAATGTCAAGACATTTATGTTGGGTTGGGAAACGAATCACAACCCAAAGATTATAACGTTACCACTTTTTTTGGCATCCTTCATTTTCCAGTTTACACTTTTGAAGTTCGACCTTATTGGTCCTGGCCCGCCGCCAGAAAAAAGTGTTAACTACTTTTGGATCCTGATGAAGGATGCCTGGAAATCATGCTGAATATGATAAATTTGGCAAAAAATAACTTGTAACCTTGTACTGTGGGAAGAAAAGAGATAGGTGGTGAAGCATCATATAAACAATTATTTCCATAGACCTATTTAAATATTTGGTAAACTGAAGACCTGTTTACCTACATCTCTATGCAGAAAAGTGGAAATACCCCTTCAATTTATGGAATTTTAGGAATAAATTTTTTATGTCCAAACCAGAACATATCATGAACAAAGCCCTGTTTATGGAAATTGCCGAACGGGCTTGGCGATATCAAGAAGGTATCCTTGCAAGATCAGTAATACCTAGCACGGATGCGGTTGCCAAACTAAAAGAACTTATAGATGCACCGCTACCAGAACAACCAACCAGTGCCACTGAAGTACTAGACATTTTAGATCGCTATGGCTCTCCTGCAACCATAGCTTCGACTGGTGGACGCTATTTTGGATTAGTAGTGGGCAGCACCTTACCTGCCGCATTAGCATCAAGCTGGCTAGTCAGTACTTGGGACCAAAACGCCGCCGCAAAGATTATGGCCCCTGGTACAGTAGCGATTGAAACTGTCGCCGCACGTTGGATATTAGAAATTTTAAGCTTACCCGCCCAAAGTGGGGTAGGTTTTGTAACTGGCTCTACAATGGCCCACTTTGTATGTTTAGCAGCAGCTCGAAATCAATTATTATCCAATATGGGCTGGGATGTAGAAAATGATGGACTTTTTGGAGCACCACCGTTTCGAGTAATAGTAAGCCAAGATGTACACGTAAGCATCATAAAAGTCTTAGGTATGCTTGGTTTAGGTCGTAAACGTATCGAGCGCGTACCTGTAGATACTGAAGGTCGAATTGTAGCAGATCAGATGCCACCCTTAGACAATAAAACCCTAGTTTGCATCCAAGCAGGCAATGTCCATACTGGAAATTTTGATCCAGCTTCCGAAATTTGCGCTCGTGCTCAAGAAGCTGGTGCCTGGGTGCATGTGGATGGTGCTTTTGGTTTATGGGCTGCTGCCTCACCAAAATATGCTCATCTTGTTCAAGGTGTTGCCGCTGCAAACTCTTGGGGAATCGATGCCCACAAATGGCTCAATGTGCCTTATGATTGTGGCATTGCTGTTTGCCGTGATTCTGTTCCTATGCAAGCCGCATTAGCAGTTCGTTCAGAATATTTGGTATTTGATCCACAAGGAGAACCAGAAGATTTTACTCCAGAAATGTCCAGGCGTGCTCGTGGTATCGATGTATGGGCAGCCTTGCGTTCTCTTGGCCGTACTGGAATGGCTGATCTTGTCGACCGTTCTTGTCAATATGCCCAAATTTTCAAAACTAAACTTACTGAAGCAGGATTTGAAATACTTAATGAAGTTATATTAAATCAAGTGTTAGTTGCATTCGGTTCAGATGATCAAACTAATCACATCATTGATCTTATCCAACAAGATGGGACAACCTGGTGTGGTGGTACTACTTGGAAGGGCCATGCTGCAATGCGCATTAGTATATCTTCTTGGTGTACAACTTCTGGGGATATAGATAAAAGTATTGAGGCAATTATTAGAATAGCTAAAGCAGTCAATAGTTAGCAATGTAGAGTAAATGGGGCGCGGTGCGCACCCTACGATCTAATTTTTGGAATAGCCAACTTTTTTATCCTTAAAACGTTAATCCAGTTAAACCTTCCTGAGCATAGAATTTCAACAATTCTTG
>LFCU01000076.1 GCA_001044195.1 Candidatus Achromatium palustre | reverse complement strand
TGTCCTTGTGCTTGCTCATATTCCTTCCATTGGGAATCCTTGTTTAGGTAGCGCACTTCTTGGGCCACAACCGCTAAAGCGTTGGGATATACGGACACAACTAAAGCAGTTACCCAACACTGTAGAGATTATAAACCATTGAATTCACTGGGGTGGGTGAAATGCCCACCCTATGAAAATCAAAAAGTTATAGGCTTGGATTTACAAACCAATATGATACAATAGCCAGATTTATATGCTCTTGTATTTGGTTCTAAATTGCCAGGTGCCAAGAGTTTTCAAGATTGGGTATTTAAAGAAGTTCTTCCTACCATCCGTAAAACTGGTCAATACTCAATGCAGGCTAAACTTACTGAGGCTCTTACCTGGGAGCAGCAACGCAAGGCAGGTAAAGAGGTGCGAGCTAATTTTACTGGTACCTTAAAAGATCACGGTGTCAAAGGCTTTGGTTTTGCGCAATGTACCAATGCTATTTATAAACCCCTGTTTGGTGCTACTACATCACAATTAAAAGATCAACTTGGCTTAGACAAAAAGTCATCACTACGCGATGGTATGAGTGGTGAAGAATTAATCGCCTCGGCTTTTGCAGAGATCGTTGCCGGGCAACGTATAGATGCCAATAACGATCAAGGCAATTCTCCATACTATAAAACTTGCAAAACTTCAGGAGAAGATGTAAGCGGTTTGTTGGTAAAGAAATTAAAGTAAGCTGTAGGGCGGGATGTTTCCGCCCCAAGAAATAGGTGCAAACAGGATAAAACCTTGGCACCAAATGCTGGAGATAATGGTTATTTAAGTTGATTTAAATTGCTTGATTACTTAGTAACGTATTCTACCATGCGTAACATATTGCAAGTATAGCCATATTCGTTATCATACCAAGCGATTAGCTTAACAAATGTTGGATCTAACTGGATTCCAGCTCCAGCATCAAATATGGATGGAGTGCCCTTACCACGAAAATCTGTGGAGACTACTTTATCTTCCGTATAGGCTAATACACCAGCTAAGGGACCATGCGTTGCTGCACCTTTCATAGCCGCGCAGATGTCACTATAAGAAGTCTCTTTTTGGATTTCACAGGTAAGATCAACTACTGATACATCAGAAGTTGGTACTCGAAACGCCATACCTGTTAATTTGCCATTAAGATCAGGCATGACTTTACCTACAGCTTTAGCCGCTCCTGTAGATGAGGGGATGATATTTTCGAGAATACCACGTCCGCCACGCCAATCTTTAGCGGAAGGCCCATCAACGGTCTTCTGTGTTGCTGTAGCAGCATGAACGGTAGTCATGAGACCACGCTTGATGCCAAAACTTTCATGCAGGACTTTAGCAATAGGTGCTAAACAATTGGTAGTGCAAGATGCTGCTGAGAGGATAGCTTCGCCCTTATAGACATTGTGATTCACTCCATAGACAAACATGGGGGTGGCATCTTTGGAAGGAGCACTCTGTACTACTTTTTTAGCTCCAGCATCTAAATGTTTCTGGCAGGTTTCTTGAGTTAAGAAAAAGCCAGTACTTTCAATGACTAATTCTGCGCCAACATCACCCCATTTTAGATTAGCAGGATCACGTTCTGCGGTAAGACGGATTGATTTGCCATTCACAAGCATATTGGAACCATCGACTTCTATGGTGCCATCAAAATTGCCATGTACGGAATCGTACTTTAGCATGTATGCTAGGTATGCAGGATCTAGGAGATCATTGATACCAACTACCTCTATATTAGGAAATTCTTTGGCAATAGCTCGAAATGCCATACGGCCAATGCGTCCAAATCCGTTAATACCTACCTTTAATGCCATAATGTTCTCTCCTTTTTAATATTATTTTTAGTTATGGTGTAAAAATTTATAAGATCATAGGGTGCGCATTGCGCACCATAATTCCTAAATCGTATTCAAGCCTCTTCACCCATGGACCATTTTTATGGCCCATCAAGCTTATAACAGCCTATTGATAGCTGTAACAACTGCATCTGCTGTAATATTAAAGTGGTTAAACAGCTCTTTAGCTGGTGCAGATTCCCCAAAAGTATCCATCCCAATTACCGAACCATTAAGACCTACATATTGCCACCACATAGAAGTAACCCCAGCTTCTACAGCAACTCTAGCTGTACAAACAGCAGGCAAGACTGATTCTTGATAGGCAGCATCTTGAGTGGCAAAAACATCAACAGCAGGCATAGAGACTACACGTACCCGCTTACCTTCATTAGTTAAGGTCTCATAAGCATCTAAAGCCAATTGAACCTCAGAACCAGTAGCCATAATAATAGCTTGAGGCTCTCCAATACAATCACGCAGTATATAACCACCTCGTTCAATGTCTTTTAATAGGCTTGCCCCTCTTGGCACATGCGGTAAGTTTTGACGCGATAAGATCAGGCTGGTAGGGCCATCGGTACGCATCAGGGCATATTTCCAAGCTATTGCCGTTTCTACCTGGTCACAAGGTCGCCATACCGACATTCTTGGAATGAGTCTGAGACTGGCAGTTTGTTCTACTGGTTGATGGGTAGGCCCATCTTCACCGAGTCCTATAGAATCGTGGGTAAATACATAAATGGGTGCTAGTTGCATTAGAGCTGCCATACGCAGGGCATTGCGGGCATATTCAGAAAACATTAGGAATGTGGCACCATAAGTCTTGAAGCCGCCATGCAGTTCAATACCATTCATAATAGCTGCCATGCCAAATTCGCGCACTCCATAATAGAGGTAGTTACCAGAACAGTCGGCTGGTGCTAGACCCTTGCTGCCTTTCCATATAGTTAAATTGGAACCTGCCAAATCAGCAGAACCACCTAGTAATTCTGGCAGTAAAGGACCATAGCCATTTAAACAGTTTTGGGATGCCTTACGGGTAGCCACGGTTTCTGCTTTAGCATTTAGTTCTGAAATAAATTGATCAGCTTGTTTGGCCCAATTTTCTGGTAATTCTCCAGCCATGCGGCGTTGTAATTCCTTAGCTTCGGCAGGATAGGCTATTTGGTAGGCAGCAAATCGAGTCTGCCAATCTGATTCTACTGTAGCTCCTTTAGCCTTAGCATTCCAACCTGCAGCAATATCTGCTGGAATTTCAAAAGGCGCGTGTGGCCAATTGAGATTAGCACGGGTTAATGCTATCTCTTCATCTCCTAAAGGGGCACCATGACAATTTTCTTTACCCTGTTTATTAGGGGAACCAAAGCCAATAGTAGTTTGGCAGCAGATTAGGGTGGGGTGTGTTGTATCAGCTTGGGCCTCTACAATGGCTGCTTGAATGGCTTCAGGATCATGGCCATCTACCTTAGGAATGACTTGCCAGCCGTAAGCCTGAAAGCGGGCAGGGGTGTCATCAGTAAACCAAGCAGGACTATTAGCAGTGCCACGTACTTCGCCATCAATAGAGATATTATTGTCATCATAAAAGGCAATTAATTTGCCTAAACCTAAGGTGCCAGCTAGGGAGCATACTTCATGGGATATCCCTTCCATCATGCAGCCATCGCCTAAAAATACATAAGTATAATGGTCAATGACATTATGGTCTGGGCGATTAAATTGTGCAGCTAGGGTCTTTTCGGCAATAGCCATGCCAATTGCATTGCCAATTCCTTGACCTAAGGGACCAGTCGTGGTCTCAATCCCTGTGGTATAACCGTATTCAGGGTGACCTGGGGTACGGGAGTTAAGTTGTCTAAATTGTTTTATATCTTCAATAGTTAGGTCGTAACCAGTGAGATGTAATAGGGCATAGATTAGCATAGATCCATGACCGTTTGATAGTACGAAACGATCACGATCTATCCATTTAGGATTTGCTGGATTATGCCGTAAATAACTATTCCATAGAACTTCGGCAATGTCAGCCATTCCCATTGGCGCACCTGGATGACCAGATTTAGCTTTTTGTACAGCATCCATACTTAAGGCACGAATTGCGTTAGCAAGCTCTCTACGAGCGGGCATTAAATTTCTCCATAAGACTATAGTTAAACAATTATTTAATAATACCAGAATATTCTAATATACAAAAGTATATTGCAATGATTTTTAGACATTATTCAAAATTTTAATTATAACCTTATGAATATTAGCTTTAAGAGAGGGTTCAGATAATATCTATTATTTAATGGGACATTCAAATATATTATGATTGGCTTAATAAATTATAACCAATGCTCACTAATTACAGCCAAAATATTATAAACTATATTCTAGGTAGTTTTATAGAAGTATAGCTTTTGGGACTGGTTTAGTCTAATTCATCAACTAACATTATGTTATTTAAAAACAATTTTTATTATGCTATCCTGTAAAATCGTCTCAAAATTTTGTCCTAGTATAGTGTGATAGTGTCAATTTAAAAATTTTCTTGTAAATTTTCTATTGTGAGACCTTACAACTATTATAAAAATAATGTAATATAATTATGATGTTATGTTTAAACATCAGACTGAACCAGTACCGTTTAATTTGTGTAATGGCGTTATAAATAATATAAACGTAAGGATTATAGCAATCTTTTGTCCACAATGTAACACTCCTTAAGATCTGTTTAGATCATTATTTTTATAGAGCTATATAGCCTATAAATATCTAGATTACAGCGAGATCATCAGAGTTACCTAGGGCTTTATTTAATTAATATTGTACGCGCCACATAGCGCATTGGCAGGACATATTTGTGATTTAAACATAAGGATTAAGCTATCCTGCCTCCATAGGTGCGTGGTTTTTCAAAACTACCAGGTACCAAATATGAGATAAAACTAGTATGAAACGAATGCTGATTAATGCGGCTCAACCAGAAGAGTTGCGAGTCGCGATTGTTGATGGCCAAAAACTTTTCAATTTAGATATTGAAAGCTCTGGACGTGAACAAAAAAAAGCTAACATTTATAAAGGTAAAATCACCCGAGTAGAACCTAGTCTGGAAGCTGCGTTTATAGACTATGGACTAGAACGCCATGGATTCTTGCCTATGAAAGAAATAGCTCGCAGCTATTTCTCCAAACCAGCTTTGCAATATAGCGGTAGAGTAACTATAAAGGATGCTATCAGAGAAGGCCAAGAAGTCTTAGTTCAGGTTGAAAAGGAAGAACGCGGTAATAAAGGAGCCGCTTTGACCACCTTTGTCTCTTTAGCAGGACGCTATTTAGTACTCATGCCTAATAATCCAAGAGCAGGTGGCGTATCCAGACGTATTGAAGGCCCAGAACGTAATGAACTTCGAGATGCTATGAGTCAACTCAGATTTCCTGAAGATATGGGACTTATTGTACGCACCGCAGGTACAGGCAAAAATGTCGATGAATTGCAGTGGGATCTAGATTATTTAGTGCAATTATGGTATGCTATCGAGGCTTCCAGTAAAGAAAAACCAGCTCCATTCCTGATCTATCAAGAAAGCGACGTTATTATCCGTTCCATTCGTGATTATCTACGAGGCGATATCTGCGAAATACTTATTGATAATAGGGAAATGTATCAAAAAGCCGAACAATTTATTGATCAAGTCATGCCAGGGAGTCGCAAAAAATTACGGCTTTATCAAGATGAAGTACCATTATTTACCAGATATCAGATCGAAAGCCAAATAGAAACTGTCTTTCAACGCACTGTACAGTTACCAGCTGGTGGTAGTATCGTGGTTGATCCTGGCGAAGCCCTAACCAGTATTGATATCAATTCAGCTCGTGCTACTAGAGGTGCTGATATTGAGGAAACTGCGTTTAATACTAACTTAGAAGCAGCGGATGAGATAGCCAGACAACTTAGGCTTAGGGATCTTGGTGGTTTATTTGTTATTGATTTTATAGATATGGCCACCAATAGCCATCAACGTGAAGTAGAAAGTAGACTTAAAGAGGCTCTAAAGCAAGACCGTGCTAGAGTGCAAGTAGGCCGCATCTCTAGGTTTGGTTTATTAGAAATGTCCAGGCAACGCTTACGGCCTGCTATTGGAGAAGCCAGTTTACAACCATGTCCACGTTGCAGCGGTCAAGGAACTATTCGTGGTACTGAATCTCTCGCATTAACCATATTACGCTTAGTAGAAGAAGAGGCCACTAAAGATAGTACTTCTCGTGTAATTGCGCAGTTACCAGTAGACGTAGCGGCGTTTTTGCTGAATGAAAAACGTCAAACTATCTTTGATATGGAACGTCGCCAAAACGTGCAGATTACCTTGATACCAAACAAACACTTTGAACGGCCTCATTATGAAATTCAGCGGCTGCGTCTCCATGAGACTGCGAAAAATTCAGAGGCTAATGCTAGTTATCAGCTAATGGAAGCTCCGGAATCTGCCACGACACGCCAATCTAATTGGAGTGATCTTACTCGTAATGGCAAAGAGGCAACAGTTAAATCTATCGCACCTGCATCCCCAGTACCACAAAGAGAGAATTTGGAATTACCGACCTTATCAACCCCACCTGCACAGCAAAAGAGGGTAGAAGATGCTGCAAATAAGCCCAAAGGACCAATCAGGCGTTTCTTTGCAGCATTGGTTGCGTTTTGGTATAAGAGTCAATCTAACCAGGATGAACCATCAAATCTATCTAATAGTTCTGATAGTTCTGATAGATCTAGAAATAAAGCTAAAATAACCCAACCAAATATACCTAACGTAAGTAGCGATGCTAAAAATACTGACACTAGAGAAGCAAATACTGGCTCTATACCTTATGCTCGCAATAATCAAGTTAATACAAATGATGATATTGAGTCCAGATCCTACCCTAGCCGTCGTAGTGGTGGAAGGCGTAGCAGTGGGATACGCCGTAATGTAAGACGTAACAACGGTGAACGCTCTACTGATATGCGCAATAACGATAACGCACGTTTTACAAATGAACCTTCCGAATCAAGGAGATCACCTCCAAAGAAACCAATAGGCACAAATATTATCAATGATTCCGCATCCAATAATGATCCTAATCAAGGCGGTGGGCAAGTTATAGGACGACGGCCTGGTAGCTTACGGCGCATCCGAATACCAGCATCACCCCCAACTAACGCTGAAGCTAGTAAAGATAAAGGAAACATACAGTCAGAAAGTAAATTGTATCAAAAACATAAGCCTACTGCTGAACCAACAGTGACAACAACAGATTCTGTAAATGGACAAGATGCTAAAACAAGCAAGTAGGTGAAGTTATCTACATAAGGTACGTAACTCTTTGGTAGACAGCATAAAGTTGTATTAAAATCTATCAAAGATCTTGATTCTACAGGTCGTGCATTACCTATGTTTGAGCTAGTAATCTTAATAAAGTAGGATAATACATTGCAAAAAACCGAATATAACAATTGGCTAAAGATTATTGCCGCAAAATTGACTAAATTTATTAGATGGTATATCCCTTGGATGATAATTGGCCTGTGGCTGTTAGCGGCTATATTAGGCATGGTACTCTCTTTAAATCCTAATGCAATTGATCTTACTAATATTCTAGTCCCACCAGGAACTAACGCCTTATTTGGCTATGATGATTTAGGCCGTCCAGTATTAGATCGATTACTAGTCGGTGCTCACACCTCATTTTTAGTAGCTATAGGAGTAATAAGCGTCTCTGTATTTACTGGAGCCATATTGGGCGGCAGTGCTGGTTTTATAGGCGGATGGGTAGACTTATTACTCATGCGTATTATTGACATCTTTCTAGCCTTTCCAGGTATTTTACTGGCTATTGCTCTAGCAGGTATTATGGGTCCTGGGATTGATAATCTAGTAATTGCCTTATCTATAGTAGGGTGGGTTGGCTATGCTCGATTAACTCGAGTTCAAGTACTATCACTACGAGAACGAGAACATGTGATTGCCGCTCATGCGTTAGGCTGTAGCCAAAGTCGCATTTTATGGCTGCATCTTTTACCTTTGACTTTAACGCCGTTAATCGTAGAAGCCACTTTTGGGATCGCTCATATTGTGATTGCTGAGGCTAGCTTGTCTTTTTTAGGGCTTGGAGTCCAACCGCCGCAAGCCTCTTGGGGGGCTATGATTAAAGATGGGGCTGGTTATATGTTAGTAGCACCACATCTGGTGATCATCCCAGGTTTAGCCATGAGTTTAGTGGTATTTGCAGTCAATCTACTAGGAGATGCACTACGGGATCGTTTAGATGTACGGCTGAATGTTATTAAATAAGAATTAATTCCAGGTACCATTTTGTCCTGGTACCTGGGTCCAACGTTCCAGTAAACTATTAAAATATTGTCTAGAGATCTCTTCGGCCCCCATGCTCGTTAAATACCTAGTATATACTTGACAGTCAATCAATTGATAACCCCAAGTTTGTAAACGCTGTACTAGATGCACCAATGCAACTTTAGAGGCATTGTTGCGCAAGCTAAACATAGATTCTCCAAAAAATACCCGACCTATAGCTACACCATATAATCCACCTACCAAAGTATCTTGTTCCCACACTTCTACTGAATGTGCTATATCTAAAGCATGTAAAATTTCATAAGCTGAGATCATTTCTGCAACCAACCAAGTACCACCACTTTTAGCGCGTGGTGCAGCACAAGCCTGGATAACCTGAGAAAATGCTTGATCCATAGTAGGCCAGAATATTTTACGACGCAAAAATTTATGTAAGCTACGCGAAATATGCAAGCGTTCTGGAAATAGTACTAAACGTGGATCTGGAGACCACCAGAGTATCGGTTGATCATCATTGTACCAAGGAAAGATGCCATGTTTATAAGCATTCATGAGTCGCTTTGGAGATAAATCACCACCTACGGCTAACAGTCCGTTTGGTTCTTGTTCTGCATGTTCCACATTAGGAAATGGACTAGTGGAAGGTGTATTATCGATATTATAAACCATAATCTGCCAGTTACCTTTAAAAAAATTTGTTCTGATTTTACCGCTTTCTGTGGATGGTACTATCCTACGTATTAAGTGGTTTTGTCAGTATTGATAGTACACACTTACAATTCTTTTTTTGAATATAAGTAGCTTGTAGCTTGTAATTTTATCTAGTATTATCAAATATTTATATATCTACAAAAAGCGGTAGAATCAGGTAAAAAAGATTTAATGAAACATATTAAATCATTGGAATCTTTAGATGAGATTTTAGATTCTAATAGAATATTTAACGAATATGGTCGGCTTTTTCAATGAAAGATACTGAAGAACCTGAAGATTCTAACTCCGAAAAGTCTAGATCTGACGCTACAACCGATAAAGAAAAATTTCGTTCAATTCGCGAATGGCCTGTGGATGAACGCCCACGAGAGCGACTCTTAAACCGTGGTGCCGCTGCTTTAAGCGATGCCGAACTATTAGCTATTTTTTTGCGAACAGGAATCCGTGGTAGAAGTGCAGTTGATTTAGCGCGAGATCTATTAACAGAATTTAATGGCTTAGTAGGTTTAATGGGAGCAAGTCAAAAACAATTTTGTGAAGGGAAAGGTATAGGACAGGCTAAATATGTCCAACTTCAAGCTGTATTAGAGATGAGCAGTCGCTATTTACATGCGGTATTGGAAAGAGGAGATCCACTTACTAGCCCCACTGCTACTCGCCATTATCTTAAAACTCGTCTCTATAATTATCCTCATGAAGTATTTGCCGGGTTATTTTTGGATACCAGACACCGTCTGATTGCCTATGAAGAGTTATTTCATGGTACTATTGATGGGGCTAGTGTATATCCTAGAGAAATAATACGTAGAGCACTCCATCATAATGCAGCAGCATTAATCTTTGCGCATAATCATCCTTCTGGAGCCACCGATCCTAGCCAGGCTGATGCACGTCTTACCATTAGGCTTCGAGAAGCCTTAGCTCTATTAGATATTAAAGTGTTGGATCATTTTATTATCGGAGATGGTGAACCCTATTCTTTAGCGGAAAAAGGATTTATTTAACTAGTACCTTCAATTTTTGTAACTTTTTTAAATTTCTAATGTAGGGTGTATATTGCGCATCCTACTCACGATTTTTTTCTCATAAAGTTATAGGATGTGCTGAAGCACGAAAGCGCATCATCCATGATAAGTAATTGTGATCGTTCCCACACGCTACGTTGTGATTTTTTGGGGGGAACAATAAGCGTATTTATGCACTACCAAATTATAGAATGTTTACAAATTCTTCGACAGTTAGCCCGCATTGTTTGATGATAGATCGTAATGTACCTTTTGCTACAATTTTATGATCTGGGACTACCTGTCGTCTATGTGGTTCATAGATCTGTCGCAAAACAATGTGACTTCCTCTTTGTCGATCTTTTTCATATCCAATCTTTTTTAATGCATTGACAATTTGTCTACCTGATATTTGAGGAAGATTAGTCACAATTCAACCTCAATAATTTCTTCAGATATACTTGGTGGAATTGGTTCTCCATGTGCAGCAAGACTTTCAAGGTAAAGTTCAATAGCTTCGCGGATATTCAAGATAGCTTCCTTTCTAGTTTTTCCTTGAGATACACAACCAGGAAGTGATGGAACTTCTGTAACAAATACCCCATCTTCATCTTGCTCAATAATAATACGATATTTCATGTTTTTTAGGTCAAATCTACATGGAACCCTATTAGATGGTAAGACGGGTGTCCTGTCGCCTCATTTAAATTGGTGTTCAGGGTTGATCGAGTAGTTTTATCGCCCTTTCAATAGACATTATCCGAAACCCTCTATCAATCTAGTAACTATAAAGTAAAAATTGGGGTTTCGGATAATGTCTAATAAAATTAGATGATTGGGTAATGGTTCAGTTTGATATTTACACGTAACATTATAATTACATTACTTTATTATAATGTTTATTGTAGATTAGGTTGCCTTTCATTTGGCAACCCAACCTACAATTATCAATATGACTAAAGTAAAATTAAAAAGAAGTAGTATAAATTTCTTAAAATAACATAATGCTAATTAATGAATTATATTGAACCAGTACCAATTTCGGTAAATTTTGCGGAAAAGAAAAATTATAATTTGAAAATTTAGTACTACCCTATTTACTATTTTATTGTATTTTCTTAAATTATGTGGGCCATGTAGGGATCGAACCTACGACAAATGGATTAAGAGTCCACTGCTCTGCCAGCTGAGCTAATGGCCCATAAATGGTGTTGGGGTGGTTAATGGGACTCGAACCCACGGCCACTGGAGCCACAATCCAGTGCTCTACCAACTGAGCTATAACCACCAGAGTGGATAGTATTCTAGGATAATTAAATATAATTAAGCAAATATTTTTTATTAATTTCTACAAATTATTTTTTGCTTATAAAAAATAAAGGACGAAACTACTTAAGTTATATACGTTAAAATATTTAAGAATTGGCATGCCCGGCAGGATTCGAACCTGCGACCTACGGCTTAGAAGGCCGTTGCTCTATCCAGTTGAGCTACGAGCACTTAAAATTTGGTGGGCACGGCAGGATTTGAACCTGCGACTTCCACCGTGTGAAGATAGCACTCTACCCCTGAGTTACGCGCCCTATTTAAGGGAGGACATAAAATAAAGATCTAAATTTTACTATACCATTTAGATAAAAGGCAAGTGTTTTATTCATAAATTTTATCGAAAATCTATCTGAAATCCAGAAACACCTACTTGAGCATGAAACAAATCTAAGGCGACATCTATCGGAGTTCCTGGTAGCATTAATGAATCCTGAGTTTTAGTAGCTAAATATTGTTGTGGCTCAAAACGACGTTGCCCAATAAGTTCAGATTGACTATTAAAAAGACGTAACTCTAATAAAGGAAAAGGTTGCTTTTGACTAGCATTATTTACCATGCGCATTTGAAAATGGAAAATCTTGGGATTTTTAAGGTCTGGTTGTAAGGAGCGTTGCAACACTTCAATTTTTTCTGGAACACGTATTGGTTGTAAACCGCAGGGTAAATATTGGCAACTCTGCGTGATCATTGATCCAATACTCGGTACTGTTATGAGCCAACTCCGTTCCCACCAAATCCACTGAATTGGCAAGGCCACAAATAACAATAATGTTCCTAAAAGTAAAAATATATTCCATTTTGACTTCAATTCAGGGGTTACATCATTTGCATACGTTGCTAAAATAGGTGGACCTAAAGTTACCTCAGAACGTTGTGCATCAAAGATTTGTTGACAATAGCCACACCGCACTTTTCCAGCTGCAGCATACAGATGT
Organism: Candidatus Achromatium palustre; assembly: GCA_001044195.1. GTDB lineage: Bacteria > Pseudomonadota > Gammaproteobacteria > Chromatiales > Chromatiaceae > Achromatium > Achromatium palustre. Next base: position 1,197 of record LFCU01000076.1, on the reverse strand, counting down.
TCTGGTACTACTCTAAATTTAGTTCCACAACTAGGACAACAAGTTAGCATGATTTAATATCCCGTCGGATTCCTGCTATTAAAATCCATTCTTGATTTTGTTGTACAGGGTTCCAACTAAAATATGGTTGATACATTTCTATAACTTCAGTTACCTGCTCTTTAAGGATACCAGAAAGTATTAAACAACCTCCTGGACGTACCAAAGATATAAGTTTAGGTGCTAGTTCTCGTAAAGTTTTCGCTAAGATATTAGCGACCACATAATCATACTTAATAGCAACACTATGCTTTGTTGAAGATAATACAGAAATCTTGTCATCTACATTGTTTTTATCCACATTAGCTATAGTAGCTTCCAAGGCTTGAGGGTCATAATCTACAGCAGTAACTGCTGTTGCACCAAGCAGAGCCGCCGCAATGGCAAGGATTCCAGAACCACATCCATAATCTAATACATGCTTATTTTGTAGATCGGCCATAGCTAACCAATTAAGACACAAGGCTGTTGTAGGATGCGTTCCTGTTCCAAAAGCTAATCCTGGATCTAATTCAAGTATTGTTGGAGCTTCAGTACCTATATCTTCCTTAGATGGATAGTGACCTGCTGGACATACCCAGAGGCGTTTACCAAAGCATAATGGTACAGCGTTTTGTAACCATTCGCGTTCCCAAATTTTATCTTCTAGTTTTTTCCAAGTGAGAGTAGCAAATACATTCTGTGGTAGATTAGCTTGTAAGATAGATTGTACTATATCTAAATCTATCTGTTCTGAAAATAATCCAGTAATTAGACTTAATTGCCAGATCTTAATTTCTTCAGGAGCTAATTCCAAGATAGGTAAATCTGCTGCATCCTTATAGGTTATAGATAGTGCTCCTAAGTTTTCAAATAGGTTTTCTACTGATAGGGCGTTGGTCTGATCAGTAGTGATAGTTAATTGTAACCAAGGCATATAATTGTTAGTAGTACTGTATTAAGACCTACAGTTCGGGACTGGTTCAGTCTAATTCATCGGATAAAATTATGTTATTTAAATAAAAATTATTTTATGCTGTTTTTTGGATCATCAACACCTCCTTCCAAGAAAACCCTCTTTCCAAAATGCCAATATCAACCGCTGGTACCTTCTTTGTTGTATACTGTACGTTAATAAAATTATGAACAATCCATTTTCCATTCAATACACGTTGTAAC
>LFCU01000075.1 GCA_001044195.1 Candidatus Achromatium palustre | reverse complement strand
ATAAATAGGATGCGCTTCGTGCCTCAGCGCATCCTATAACTGCATGAAGCTTACTCCAACATAATGTGCCAGAATGAACACCCTAGTAACAGCCTCCTCAAAAGGACAGCCTCTTTCATTAAGTCCGTTCTACTTGCTACATGTAAACTGATAGGTGGTAAGGCGAAAAAGGCTAGATAAAGGTTGTGGTTGAGTACCGAGGTCGTACTGATGCTAAAGGGAAGTTTATACCGTTGGCAGAGATTGTCTCATTTTTGCAACGTAACTATTAAGCGCAACCTAAATAAAAGATGTATATAATGATAAAAAACCAATAACTAAATTTATATCTAAATATAGCATACTAAAAAATCACTGGAACACAAATTTAGGGAGTATTTTACGCTGTATGAGCCTAAAAAAACTGATAATGGATAAGCATAACATAGCGGAAGGGAAGGCATTTGTCCATGTTTTGCTAAGCGGTAATATTCCACCTGCTGTCTATTATCGTTATCTTACCAATCAATACCACAACTATGCAGCATTAGAAGATCGTCTTCAAAAAACTGATTTTCCTAAAGATTGTTGGGATGTATTTCGGGCCAAGTTGATCCAAGCTGATATTCAGGAGTTAGAAGCGGAATATGGACTACATTTTGCACCTCACTTGCTTACACCTTCTACTATTGAATACACAACATACATAAAAAAGCTTAATAAAACAGAGCTTATGGCTCACATGTATGTACGATATTTTGGTGATATGTCAGGCGGAGCAATCATCAAAAAACACATCCCAGGCTCTGGTCTGTTTTATGAGTTCAAGAATAAACAAACACTAAAAGCAAAATTAACAACGCTACTTGATGATGATATGGGTGAAGAAGCCAATCGATGCTTTGATTTTGCAATCCGTCTATTTACAGAGTTAGAAGCAGGATGATATTCTAAAGACTTATTCCCCATCCTTAACACTTAATATGTCCAGTGTTAATTCACTCCCAATATACTACGCATACTTTTAAGTTGATAATTTTCAGCTAATTGTAATAGTTCATGTACTTGTGCAGGACAATCCGCTGATTCAGTCAATTTTATAAGGAAGTGATTGATCTTGAGGATATCTCCTCGATCTAACATAAGCAATAACTTGTCTCGTTGCGTTTCATTAAGTTGTACGTTTTGCTTGGTGGATACAGATTTTTGCCTGTCAATTGCAGTTTGGGTATATTGCCATTCTAGTGGTAAGTGTTGTTGTAGAGTTAATATTAGCTTGGTGTAATTAATAGGCTTGGCTATAAATGTTATACAGCCAGCATTATGAGCTTCTTGGATCACGTTTTCATAAGCACTGGCTGAGACGGCGATAATCGGCAATTTTTTTAAGCCAGGCAAGGCATGTATTTGTTGAGTTGTTTCTAAGCCATCAGGACCGTTTGGTAAGCGTAAATCCATTAAAACTAGATCTGGTACCCATTCATTAAGAAGCCGTAAACATGCAGTACCACTATCCGCTGCTTGTAACTCAAAGCCTAAGGGTTCCAACATTTGCTGGATAACTGCACAATTGTCAGCAATATCATCTACTATTAGGATGCGTAACGCCCTATCTATGGAATCATTCCTATGATAACCAATTATTTTGGGTTCCGTTTTTGCAGCTTGAGTTTCACTAACTGGAGCCGTGAATACGGCGGTAACTGGAATTTGGATATAAAAGGTACTGCCAGCACCAGGTTGACTATCAAGTGTTATCTGGCCATCCATGAGTTTGATGATTTTGTGCGTAATAGATAGACCTAATCCAGTGCCTTGGCTTTTATGTTGTTTACTGCCTGTTTGGGTAAAGGGTTTAAAGATCTCTTGATGCTGTTGCGGATCAATGCCAGGGCCGGTATCTGTTACATAAATGTGTAACTTAGCATTGTGATACTCAATAGTTAAATCCACATGGCCATGGTCAGTAAATTTAACTGCATTGCCCAATAGATTCATCACAACTTGGCGTAATCGTTTAGAGTCAATATAGATGCTGTAGGGTAAAGCATCTTGGGCATAATAGTTAAAAACAATACCCTTTTGTTCGGCACGAAATTGGAACATTGCAACTACATCTTGAAAAAATGCTTCTATAACTACCTGTTCGGGAAATAGTTCAATCTGCCCGGCTTCTACTTTTGCTAGGTCTAAAATATCATTGATAAGGGTTAAGAGATATTGGCCGGCTTTGTAAATATTCTGCACATTTTGCTTATAAGGCTCCATCAAATTAGGAGAATGCTGCATCACTTGGGCAAAGCCTAAAATTGCATTTAATGGGGTACGTAGTTCATGGCTCATATTGGCCAAAAAAGCTGATTTAGCTCGATTGGCTGTTTCTGCCGAGAGGCGAGCTTGAATAAGCTGCTGTTCATATTCTTTATAGCGCGACATATCAGTGATAAATGCAAAGACATTGATCTCACCTGTATATATAGTACCAACACTAAACAAAGTGGGAATATTGTTGCCTATCTTAGTGCGCACTGCAATTTCGTAGCTCAAATTAGCCGCTGAGTCAATGTTATTCATGTATTGATCAAATATTTGGGCATTTTCGGCATCGCAAAAGTCCACTGGCGAGTGACCGAACATTTCTTCCCGTTGATAGCCAAGCATATAGCATAATGCTGCATTGACTTTAATTATACGTCTATCAGCATCAAGCAATAAAAAGCCTTCATTACTGCCTTCGATAATGTTATGCAAAAGAGCTTGTTCAAATTGTAACTTGGCCTCCATCTGGCGGCGTTCACTAATGTCAATAGCTACTAAGGCAATTTCATTAGTAGCATTATCAAATTTAAGTGGCGTAATGCTGATATACAGCCAAACAAAATGTCCATCACGATGGCGGAAGGAACACTCTAAATTGCTATGTAGTTCTAATTGTGATGTAATAATATATTCTAGTTCTATGCGGCAAATATCATCCAAGTATAGTTCACATAATGGTGTATTTATTAAATCTGCTGCTTTATAGCCCAATAATTTTGCTCCATAGTTATTAATGGTTTTAATATAGCCATCTTCTACTGTAGCAATCAAAGTATTGGTGTTGGCAAATAGAGCTTCGAGTCGGGTGTTAGCAAGTTTTAATTGTGACTGTGTTTTGTGCTGTAAGGCTTTGCTAACTCTTAATGATAAGGCATCCGCTGCAAAATTATTTTTGGATAGATAATCAAATGCACCCAATTTCATTGCTTCGACAGCGACAGTTTCATTACCTTCACCAGTCAGCATAATTACTGGTAAAGGTAATTTATCAGCATCTTGGCGTATGGCTTTCAAAAACTGCAAGCCATCCATATCCGGCAAACGATAGTCCAGGATCAGACAGTCAAAGGGCATATTTTTTAACATAGTCAATGCCATTTTCCCGGTAGCAGCTTCCTGGATGGTTAATAGTTTATGGAAACCATCTAATGCCCGAATTACCGCTTCACGATCAATCTCGTCGTCATCAACCACTACAACGTGCATTTAGTGATCCCTCGTGGTGGAAATTCGATAATTGTCCAGTAGTGTTTCAGCATCTTTATAGCTTCAATAAAAGATTCGCCAGCGTTATTTTTAAGAATATAACCAGCAACATGATTTTCATACGCCTGGAAACGATCCCGATCATCATTAGAGGTAGTAAGTATAAAGATAATAGCAGTTTTAAGTTCAGGATCTTGACGGATAGCCTGCAAAAACTCCAGGCCATTCATCCGTGGCATATTAATATCAAGTAATATTAGATAAGGACTATAGATTTGTTGTTGCCCACCCGTGCCACGCAAAATATCCAAAGCTTCGATACCATCGCGTGCCTCTTTGATTGGATTGGCAATCTTAAGCTCAGCAAAGCCACGATGAATAGCCTCTGCATCAATCTCATCATCCTCAACTAAAAGAATAGTTACTGTATTTTTTGTGTACATATTATTATCTATGCGTTACAATGCCATTAATCTTAACCTTTAGGCCAGGTAAAGATAAATGTTGTCCCGCGTTGTTGTTGTGGATCGGATTGAATGCAAATATTTCCGCCTTGGTATTCCACGGCTTTTTTTACTAAAGCTAACCCCATACCACTACCTTCAACCTCATCGCGTGGTTTAAGCGTTTGAAAGATACCGAATATTTTAGCATGAAACTCAGGTGCAATACCAGGGCCATCATCACTGATCCTAAATTCAACCACTTGATCTTCCTCTATTACATCAATATAAATACAACCATGTGCTTGATCATGGTGTTTTACAGCATTATTGATAAGGTTACGCAAGACCATTTCCAATGGTGCCTGTTGTGTATTCAGGTTTGGTAAATTATCTGCTATATTTACGGTAAAAGTATCTGGTAATGCTAGCAACGAGATTATATTATTGAGCAATTGTCTAGTATCTATAGATAGTACTTGATTGTCAATACGTCCGATACGTGAGTATTGTAGCAAGCCGTCTAATAGTGCTTCCATGCGTTGCACCCGATTGCGCATTAGGGTTAAATGGCGTTGGGATTTGGCATTAATGTTATCAATAAGGTCATTATATAGCCATTTAGCAAGATAATCAATGCCTCTTAATGGTGCCTTGAGATCGTGGGAGGCAACATAAGCAAAGTTTTCTAATTCGGTATTAGAACGTTGTAATTCTTCAGTCAAGTTTTGCATTTTGCTTTCTATTTGTTTACGAGCATCAATGTTTTCGATGACAGCGATACAATAATCTGGTCTTGCATTGTGATCACGCACAATGGCAACCGTAACATTGACCCAAATGATGGCCCCATGTTTACAGATAAAGCGTTGTTCCAGTGTATACGCATCTTGTGCGCCATCAATCAAGCTCTGGACGTAGCGTAAATTAGTTTCTAGATCATCTGGATAAATGATATCTTGTGATAATGAACCTAGTAATTCGTTGCGTGAATAGCCAGTTATATTGCATAACTTTTGGTTTACTCGTAACCATTCACCTTTTAGGCCGATATGAGCCATGCCAACGGCGGCCTGTTCAAATGTCATCTGAAATTGTGCCGCTAACTCTTTGAGAGTATTAGCAGCCTTTTTATGGTCCGTGATGTCCATGATAGCACCAAAACACATAGCTGGTTGATGATCCTCGTCAAATTCAGTCTCCAAAAATGCCTTTACCCAACGTGGTTCGCCATCTGGTCTTTCTAAGCAATAGACAAATTCATCCAACCGTTCCGCAAAATTAAGTCGGGACATATTGTGCATGATTTTATCATGAGCATCACGATAATCTGCCCGCAACCAGCTACCAATCTTATCATAAGTAAGTAATTCTGCTTGGGGTTTCCGACCAAAGATGCGCCACAATTCATCAGACCAATATATGTGTTTATCCGTAAATCGATGCTCACAATGGCCTACATGGGCTATGGCTTCGGCTTGTGCCAGCCTATCTTGGCTTGACTGTAATGCCTTAGTTTGTTGCAACAATTGTTTATTCGTATTTTCTAATGAAGCAGTGTGTTCCTTGATAGTTTTTGTCATAGCATTAAAGGCAACCGCAAGTTCACCAATTTCGTTCTTAGTATCTATTTGCAGCTCGCAAGCATAATTACCCGCTGCAAGAAATTTTACCGTACGATGAAATTGCGAAATAGCCTTTACAATTTTACGTTCACTCCAGAAAAAACCTAAAAATACAACTATTGGTAATAATATAGATGTTGTGCCAGTCAACCATTTTGTTAAATTTTCGATTTTGATAATGTTAAGGCGTAAGGTAGATCTAAGCTCCGCTGCTCTATCAACCAAATGTTGACGTTGTATCATAATACGAGTATGCAAAGAGGATTCAAGTGACTTCGCTTGTATAGGGAGGTGAGATGATGCGTTTTGATGCAGTTGTTTTAAGTTAATGAAAGATTTTGTAATAATGTTAATGTCTTCATTAAGAACATCAATATTAGTTAAATTATTACGGTTTAATAATCCTCGATATTCCAGTTTTAGCAGCGTTAATAAATGCTGTGATTCTTGGTGCCAACGTTTAAATAGGCTTTGTTGGTGTGGATGCTGTAAAAATTCATGCGCCAGGTGAATAACAGATTCGATATGCAATGCAATATCATCTATCTGGATAATTTGTTCTCTAGTAGTTGTAATCTTATTGTTGCTCCAAATTATGATACTGCCATGCAGTATTGAGATGAACAACACAATAAAGAAGGTAAGACGTAAACTTGTGCGAATTTTCATTATTTAGGTGATTAATGTTAGACTGCCCAACCAGGACTCTAGTTACATACTGTAAATCAGTTATTAACAGAAAGCGAATTACTTAATTTTTGGATGTCCAACTTTGTCCAATTTTTTAGGAACAGTATAAAATAGACATTATCCGAAACCCAAATTTTTATTTTTATAGCCAGGTAGCCAGGGTACACACCGCGTACCCTACCTGGCTACAATCATTTTTAGCCAGCTTTTAGTCGGCGGTAACGTTCAAATAATAAACTCAGGCGTTCGGCATCGGTTTTGAATTTTTCTTTGCGATAACAGCTATCTACTGTGGTATCGAGTTTTTGATGGGCTTTGCGTAATTTGGCTGGCATGGTCAGTGGGTCATATAAATCGGCGAAGCTGTTGTTGGTTGCAAGATATGGGGTGCGGATGTCTAATATGGCTTGGGCGGCTTGTTCGACGGCAATCTTTTGTTTGGCATTGGGTTCAGGCCAGGGAAAGTTATTGTAGACCAGTTTGGCGGAGTAGCGAAAATCGCTTTTTAAGCGTCCGCACACAGCCCGCATCCAGGTTATATGTATTTTGGATTCTAAGATACCAAATTCGTAGATACTGGCATTGGGGATCATCAAATTGCTATCCGTCGAAATGGTATTATTATCGAAAAAGCCCATTGGTACATATTCACGTCGTTCTGAAGATACACGGGGAACGAGGATGTAAGTTTGCGCTAGACGAGTATCACGGAATTCCGTTGGACGTTCAGCTAATTTACGCGCTCCAGCATCGACACTATTTAGACGCATTTGTCTGACAGATTCTACTCGCTTGACAACTTCTGGCATAGCCCGTAATTCAGCGGGTGAAATTCCAACCAGCCACAAACACCAACGTTCTTTGCCGTTGATAAACTCTTTGGCACCAAGCAATGGACGCAGCCATTTTTCCGCTTGCGGTTGTTTTTGCAATAAATCTGCCTTTTCTTGTGGGGATAGTAATAAATGCCCACCATCGTTGGGCATGTTACCAAACCACATCGACGGCACATCACACAACGGCTGATTACGATTTTCCAATATCACATTTGGTGCATCTACCAAATACGGATTGATGTTAGTAGCAGC
>LFCU01000074.1 GCA_001044195.1 Candidatus Achromatium palustre | reverse complement strand
GCGCAGGAATGACGAAGTAGTAGGATTCTGTTATCCCTGTGAAAACAGGGATCCAGTGAGAACAGAAATGATGTAGATTCCTGCTTGCGCAGGAATGACGGAGTTCAGATAATGTCTAATATAGACATGCCATACTTACCGTGCTATATGGTTAATAATCATGGTATCACGACAGGCTTCACCAGCAAGACAACCTTTAGGATCATTAGCACCCGAACCTATACCCCTAGTTTGTTCCAATTGCTGCGATGTCAACATGGATAAACGATACCGTGAAATTAAGTCCGGCAATGGGTATGGAGAAACAATAGTATGAATATTTTCCGTACCTACTTTATCATCAAGGTAAAAATGCCTATTTGGCGCAGGCAAGATAAAAGAAGAACCAGCAGTAACACGATTATCTTGTTTAGAATATTTCATTAATTCCGTAACTTCTTTACCAGTGCTATCAAAGTGGAATACATAAAGATACATATCCTTATTGACATTAATATGGATGGTAAAACGATCACCAGTACGTAACGTAGAGTTATTCTCTAGTTTATTTTTCTGACCTTTACCATTTGGACCACTGTAGAAATATTTAATCGTTATATCAGCGTTGGTGATTGATCCAGAAGAAGATTGAGAAGGGACGCATTTGGGACTTTTATCATGGGGTGGGCAAGGTGTTGCTTGTGAGGTGACCGTATAGGCACAGGTTAAGGTGAGACCTAAAATAGTAGTAGTTATAAGATTACGATATCGCATTTTAATACTCCAAAGTTAATTATAGCAATTAGGCTTAAGATATGTAATTAAAAGTTTGTAACCTAAAATATTAATACTTAAGCGACATCTAAGGCAAATACTTTTTCTACTTGAAGCGGATAATAACCCTGTTTAGTTGCTTCCAGAATTGTAATTTCGCCAATCCCATGCTCAGTATAAGCGATATTTATGTGCCAATTGATGGATTCATCACGTATGATCGGATTTTTGTTAAACTCAAGGCACAAAATATCATCTTTTTCATGATAGGAAATTTTCATTAATTAATCCTCAAGTGCCACCGAATCATAATAGTTTTGACAATAATCGCCGTATCCTTCACTATAGCGGCACATATCAAGTTATCATCTGCTTGGTTTCTTGTCGAACAGCTAAAATATACTCTTGAATTGCATCGTGAATATTGCTCAATGCCTCCTCTTCCGTATCACCTTCTGACCAACAACCAGGTAAACCAGGTACAGATACGCTAATCCCTTCATCCGTGCGATGTAATACGATATTGTATTTCATAAGAGTTCACTTAGGTACTTTATATCTGAAATATGTTAGCATGGTGGTAGTCCAGAGTGCTAAATTTAAGCAGAGGCAAAGTCTGTATCGGCTCTGCTTTCGGGCCATTTGAATGCTAGAACTATTTTAACCAGTTGATTACAAACTAAATAACCTCCTCCATAAAATATCCTTAATTAAGGCGAAATGTTGCTTTACTGTGTTGCTGCAATACCATTATGACGCAATAGCCATGTAGGGTGGGCACAGCCTCATCGTGCCCACGTGGAATTAGTTGTTATTTGCTATGCGTGGGCAAACGATACAGCCGTTTGCCCACCCTACCTGGCTAAAAAGGTATCCTTAGTTTCTTAAGAAGATATTCCCGCATTTTTCGCATTTATATATGCTAAGAGTGCCATTATTAGACGTTTCATAGGTGCGATTTTTTTGTGATGTTGTGCAAATTACAGTTTAGACATTTTATTTGTGTGATATTCATAGATAATTTCTCTTATATTAAATAATTTAATAGGTATATTCAATCGTAAGTAGGTTGCAATCTTTATCTAAATAGTGTAGTATAATAAGATACTTAAGTCAAGACATTAGACTGAACCAGTGCCAATATTAAAAAAGCGAACCTTACATTTATATGTGCAGTATAGATTAATCCAATTATTTTAACTTAGGAGCTTGTAATTAATAGTGCCCCAAACTGCATCCCCTACTACATTATGTACTGATATTGCAGGCATTCCTGTTGTTAAATTAGCACAACAATTTGGTACCCCTGTATACATATACGTTGCCAGCAAAATCGTTGAACGTATTAATGACCTAAAAGCCTTTAATGTCACTATTAGATATGCCCAAAAAGCCTGCTCCAACTTAGCAATCCTAAACTTAATGCGCCAACAGGGCCTATTAATAGATACCGTAAGTGCAGGCGAAATTCATCGCGCCTTAGCAGCAGGCTTCAAACCGTACTACAACAACATCCCCACCATAGTATACACCGCTGATGTATTTGATAGACAAGCCCTAGAGCTAGTACAAAAATACAAGCTCCATGTAAATATTGGCTCCATAGACATGCTGCACCAAATAGCCATTCCAGGGCAAGATGTCACTCTACGAATCAATCCAGGGTTTGGGCATGGTCATAGTAAAAAAACTAATACCGGTGGGGATCAATCCAAACATGGCATCTGGTATGAGCAAATAGATACAGCTATTGCATTAGCCAGGAAACTTGGCCTTAGAGTTACAGGCTTACACATGCACATAGGATCTGGCACTGATATGGAGCATTTGGCAAAAGTCTGTGGTGCTATGGAAATAGCTGCTCTTAAGGTGGGGGTAGGATTGACTACTATTAGTGCTGGTGGTGGTTTGCCAGTACCATATCAGCCCTTAGAATCCCATATTAATTTACCAGAATATTTTGGATTATGGGATGCAACGAGACACCACTTGGAACAGGAATTTGGGCATTCTTTGAATTTGGAAATAGAACCAGGACGTTATTTAGTAGCTGAAAGTGGTTATTTGGTTACTGAGATCAGAGCAGTAAAATATCAAGCAGCAAATCTATTTTATCTAGTAGATGCAGGTTTTAATAATCTAGCTAGGCCAACTTTTTATGGTGCTTATCATCCAATGGCTATCGCGCTATTAGATAGTAAAATAGATAGTACTTCTAATCAGGAAGAATTGGATGTAGTAGTTGGTGGGCCATTGTGTGAATCTGGTGATATTTTTACTCAAGCTGAGGACAGTACTGTATTAAAGCGTCGGTTGCCAAAGGCTAAAGTTGGGGATTATCTAGTAATAGGTATAGTAGGGGCTTATGGTTTTACAATGAGTTCTAATTATAATTCTAAGCCATTAGCTGCTGAAGTTTTAATTAAACTTGATCAGAAACCATATCTAATCCGTACTCGCCAAACTTTAGATGAACTTATGCATGGCGAGATTATTCCATAGACTGTTTAAATGAAGGAAGCCCTATATAAACTCCAAGAGATTTAGACAATTACAGATACGTGCTATGTCTAATAAGGCTTGATGCGGATTTTTGATTAGGAGCTTTTGCCCTTGTTTTTGGGCTTGTTGATGCCATTCCAGCAGCAACGCTATACCAGCACTATTAGCATGGGTTATTTGGCCAAGATCCAGCACTATGGAATTATCGACCTTATTAGCATTAGCCCACAAGGATGAACTTTGCGGTAACAAGGTCTCCACAGTGCTAAAATTCAAGGCTCCAGTAAGGGTAAATTCTCCTACTGTATCTTGACTTGCAATCAATTGTGCTTGGTTCATCTATTGTTACGATTGCGATCTTGTAATTTTTCAATCAAGCCTTGGATGCCACCACGACGTACCTCTTGGGCAAAGCTTTTGCGATAATTTTTTACTAAACTAACGCCCTCAATAGTTACATCGTATACTTTCCAGCTACCTCTCCTAAGACGCATGTAGTAATTAATAGGAATCACAGTATTACGTGATGGCATCTTTACTTGAGTACGTACAACGGTTCTATCTCTGCGGCTAGATCTACGGCTTGGTAATAAGACTATCTCTTGGCCTGAATAATTACGTAATGCTTTGCCATAGGTATTGATCAGCAAGGTACGAAATTCTGCTATTAAAGTTTTACGCTGTTGTGAATTAGCCTTGCGCCAATAATGTCCTACCGCAAGTTGAGTTATACGGTAAAAATCAAAATGGGGGACGGCGATCTCTGCAAGTTCATAAACCAGATTTGGATTGGTTTTGATCTCAGAGCGTCGTCTTTGTAATTCACTTAACAGGCGATCTGTAGTCGACTTTACTAAGTCAGCAGCTTGTCGCGGCGTTGCAGCTTGAATGGGGCCAAGCAACATAAAGCCTAATACTAGACTCAGTAACAAGCCTGATATATTAAAGCTATTTGGTGCTGATGTTATCCTTGGTTCTACTTTGAGATTCGTCTTTAGATTCACTGCTTTTAGATTCACTGCTTTTAGATTCACTACTTGATCCTCCTACTTGGTTAAATAAAAATTTGCCTATCATCTGTTCTAATATTAAAGCAGATTGGGTATGGGAGATACTATCCCCATCTTTTAAATATTCATCACTACCTCCTGGATCTAGCCCTATATACTGCTCTCCTAGTAAGCCTGCCGTTAAGATACTAGCAAAGGTATCTTCTGGAATAGTCATATGCTCTTGATTGATACGCATCGTAACTACAGCTTCAAAAGTTGCCTTGTCTAGTTTGATTGATTCTACTCTACCAATCCGAACTCCAGCCATATTAACAGGTGCACGAGTTTTGAGGCTGCCTACATTTTCAAAGCGTGCTTGTAACTGATAACTATTACTACTAATTACATTAGTGCTTAAATTACTAACTTGCATGACAAGAAAGAATAATGCAGCAAATCCTAGAGCCATAAAAGCCCCAACTATGGTTTCGACTGCTCTTGCTTGGCTCATTTTTTATCCTTTAAACATAAGCGCGGTTAATACGAAATCTAGTCCTAATACTGCTAATGCTGAATGTACTACGGTGCGGGTTGTAGCATGGCTTACTCCCTCAGACGTAGGCAACGTATCATAGCCTTCAAATAAAGCGATCCAAGTACATACTACACCAAAAACGAGACTTTTGATAATACTATTGCCGATGTCATGTCCTAGTTCAATGGCAGACTGCATCTGGCTCCAAAACGCACCAGCATCTACTCCTAATAAGTCTACCCCTACAAAATGCCCACCTAATATGCCTACAGTGTTAAATATAGCAGCTAGTAATGGCATGGAGATACAGCCTGCAAAAAAACGTGGGGTCAGGATACGACGGATTGGATCTACAGCCATCATCTCCAGTCCTGCTAATTGTTCTGTAGCCTTCATAAGGCCAATCTCAGCAGTTAGGGCAGATCCGGCACGTCCTGCAAATAGTAATGCAGTAACGACCGGACCCAATTCGCGTATTAGAGAGGCTGCAATCATTATGCCTAGAGTCTGGGTAGCACTAAATTTGGATAATACGTAATAGCCTTGGAGACCTAAGACCATGCCAACAAAGATGCCAGATACAGTGACGATTATAATTGAGAGTACTCCAACCTTATGGATTTGGCGTATTAGTAATCTAGGGCGTATTAGGAGGCTAGGCAGCCCTCCCCAAATACTCCAAAATAATATACTAGCCCTGCCTAGGCGTTCTATTATTTTAATGCCTGATGCTCCTAAATTTGCAAGTTGCTCATGCAGCATAGTTGAATAGGTCCTCAGCTAAATCTAGTGCTGGATAGTGAAAATGTACTGGACCATCGGGTAGGCCATCCATAAACTGGCGTACCCAAGATGATTGTGAGTTTAGCATTGCTGTTGGAGTACCATGAGCTATAACATGACCATTAGAGATAAGATATAGTTGGTCAGCTATAGAGGCTGTTTCTGTAACATCATGTGAGACTATTATACTAGTGAGTCTACTAGCATCGTTAAGGCTACGAATTACCTGCATTAATACTCCCATAGAGATAGGATCTTGTCCAGTAAAGGGTTCGTCATAGAGAATCATCATAGGATCAAGTGCAATGGCACGAGCTAAGGCTACACGCCTTGCCATACCACCAGAAAGTTCGCTAGGCCATAAATTTTTGGCACCACGTAGCCCTACAGCTTCTAGTTTTAGTATTACTAGTTTATGGATCATGCTTTCTGGTAGTTTGGTATGTTCGCGTAGTGGGTAAGCCACATTTTCAAAAACACTCAAATCAGTCAATAATGCACCATTTTGAAATAGCATGCCCATGCGGATGCGTAATTGGTAGAGTTGTGAGCGACTTAGGGTATGGATGTTAATTCCTGCTACTTCTATTAAACCAGCATTAGGGCGTAATTGGCCGCTGATAAGTTTTAATAGGGTTGTCTTGCCTGTTCCGCTTGGCCCCATGATGGCCGTGACTTGGCCACTTTTGATTTCTAGGTTAGCACCATCAAAGACAATGCGTTTGCCATGTCGAAAATGTAGATCCTGTACTCGTACCAGTACTTCTCCATGCGGAATATCTAGAGTTTCAATATTTGTTTTAGAATTTGTTGTTAGGAAGTTTAGCATAACTTTTTTGTTGCAAGGTAAGCCATAATCCACATAAGGATTTGGCATGGAACAACTTCCCGATTTTATCTAATCTATGGAATATATGCTTTAATGGTATTAAGGGAAGTTATTGGTAACCAAATCCTAAATAAAAACGATGCTTTTCATGTGCCGTTTAGAATAGCAAGATTTTTTTGCCTACTATAGCATTTATTATCTTAATTAAGAATTAATTATCTAAAAAAAAAATTAAATCCTGATTATACCACTTTCTGTTGGTATATATGTATTTGATAATACTAAATAAAATTATGAGCCACAAATTACTTATATCCAAAAAAAGGATTGTCAGTGTGTACTATCAATATTGATAAAGCTACTTATACGTAGGATAGCTCGTAGGTACGATTAAGCTGTAGGTGCGATTACGCTAAAGCTAAAGTTAAAGTTCAAGCTAAAGTTAAAGCTAAAGCTAAAGCTAAAGCTAATCGCACCTACCGTGCTCAAGAATTAACTTTAAAATACAGC
>LFCU01000073.1 GCA_001044195.1 Candidatus Achromatium palustre | reverse complement strand
TTCCCACGCTCTGCGTGGGAATGCATCCTGGACGCTCTGCGTCCTACATTATCCAGTAATCAATCTCAATCAACCCTTCTTGGCCCATATAATTTCGCGCACTTGAATACCGCCAATGTTCTGGCAAATCTACATAACCTCTTTTTACAGGATTATTATGTATATATGCAATCTTTTCACGCATCATTTCTTCGTTGATAATCATCTCTGGGTGCGTACCTTCCTGCCAAAATTGGTAATCTCTATCTTTTTTATGAGCTTTTTTAGCAAATGCCAAACGCTCAAGCAACAACCGCACATTATGTTGCTGTAAATAATCGATAATACAACGTGCGGTATAAGATCTGAACCGTTTAATACAGTTATCTAAATGCGAGGATTGGGCAATTAAATGTAAATGATTGTCAAGAATTACATAACTATATAACTTAAAATCATCATTAGCTCGGAGATATTGCCAGCTTCCCAAAATAATGTTAGTGGTATCAGGGCGAGTGAACACTGGAAGCCACTCTAATACAGTACTGGTTATGAAATGTGGTTTGTTAGGTTCAGTCATATAATAGCGACTGCGGCCCATAGAAAATTATTCCTGAGGATATGTAAATTGGGACGTAGAGCGTCCAGAATGACATCCCTAAGCAGAGCGTGGGAACGATAAAATCACATGTAAAATCGTTCTTGTAATTGCTGTCACAATTAGAAGTAGAATTGAGCTAAAAAGTAACAAAACCAATCCTAATAATATTTTTTATCGTTTTATCGTTCCCACGCTCTGCGTGGGAATGCATCCTGGACGCTCTGCGTCCTCGATAAAATGATAAGCCAGGTAGAGTACACATTGTATACCTTTTGTTATTTTTATCGTTCCCACGCTCTGCGTGGGAATGCATCCTGGACGCTCTGCGTCCTACATTATCCAAGATCGAATTAATATTGGATAGCTAGGTAGCGTATCTTTTTTTGGTAAAGCCACAAATCAATAAATGTGGGGCAATGTGTAAATAATAAAAGGTACACAATGTGTATCCTATCTGGCTACGACACAAATTTACCATTTTTATTGAGGACGCAGAGCGTCCAGGATGACATCCCTAAGCAGAGCGTGGGAACGATAAAAATTTACCATTTTTACTGAGGACGCAGAGCGTCCAAGATGCATTCCCACGCAGAGCGTGGGAACGATAAAAAGAGTTACAAGTCCTCGCCAACAATACGAAACCCTTTGGAGTCGTACGGACCGCCGGTGCAGCTGCTACGGTTGGCTGCACGGACGTTACTCGGATCGTTTTTCCAGGAACCGCCACGACATACACCACTATCACTATTACTGCATACTTTTTCTCTGCCATCATATGGTTTAGCCCAAGCTGAGCAGGTAAACTCCCAGACATTACCTAGCATATCGTATAAGCCAAACGCATTAGGCTTAAATTGCCCTACAGGAGCTGTTACTGCATAGCCATTATCACAATTATGATTCGTCCAAGTTAAGTCACTAAAACGTCTCTTAGAAGTAAGATCATGCACATTAGCATATTGACAAGCCTGATCTGGATCATCTCCCCAATAACGGGAGGTAGCGGTCCCTGCCCTACAGGCATATTCCCACTCTGCTTCGGTAGCCAAGCGATAGCTTTTACCAGTCTGCTCGGATAGCCATGCACAATAGGCTGCTGCATCCTGCCACGAGACTCTTACTACTGGCTGCTCATCGTCA
Organism: Candidatus Achromatium palustre; assembly: GCA_001044195.1. Classification (GTDB taxonomy): domain Bacteria; phylum Pseudomonadota; class Gammaproteobacteria; order Chromatiales; family Chromatiaceae; genus Achromatium; species Achromatium palustre. Next base: position 41,883 of record LFCU01000073.1, on the reverse strand, counting down.
TTTAATGATAAACCTTCATACTTACCACTACCATGCTGAGGCCGAAAGGCATAATTACCACTATTATGCTGAGGCCGAAAGAGTCGATATTGGGCATTAGTAACCTGATATTTGCCAATAGCAAATGGCTTACTAATAGTTACCTCATGTTGCTTTTCAGAATTAGTTCTGCCTTTCTCAGTCTCCGGTGATCCCATCAAGAATTTACCAGGTGGGATAAGAACCATTTCTGGTCCGGGTTGACCATTGGCTAATTGATCACGAAAATTAACCGATTGCCCTAATGCTTGAGCTACTTGCTGTTGCAAAGCTTGCACTCGTGAAGCATCATCCACACCAGTTCCGGTTCTGGTCATGCCCAACATACCCATAAAACCTGAACGTTTTACCTTGCATTCTTTGTGAGTCGTCCAACCATGAATATTTGGTAATGCTTCAACTTCCCGTTTACGTCGCTCTGCTAATTCCTGTTGGCGTTTGGCTTCTGCCTCTCGCTTACGTTGTGCTTCTAGTTCTTGCTGACGTTTAAGTTCCGCCTCTTGTTTACGTTGCTCTTCCCGTTCTTGCAAGCGTTTTAGTCCTGCTTCGTATTGTGATTTGAGCTTTAGCTTGAGTAAGCCTTCCCGTTGCTGTTGTGCTAAATCAGGATTAGTCGTTGCAATTATAGGTGGCGGACTAATAGGCGTAGATTCTTTAATACCTAATGCCTGTAACACCGCCGTAAAATCTTGCGGTCGATCTTTGGGATCCTGTTCCAAACAGTCACTTAACAAATCAGCTAAATTATTATCACCCAGCTTCCGATAATGACGTAATGTCGGTTGCACGGTATTAAAGATAGCAAAACTTAAAGTCTTGCCAAACGCATAGACATCCGACCAGGGACCAATCTTAGCTGTTTGTATCCCTAACTGTTCTGGTGCTGAATACTGATAAGTTCCACCTAAACTTAAGCCCAGAATAGATTTACTTGCTAAACCTGTAACTACGGTTTTGACTACCTGCTGCCCAGCTACGGCTAAACCAAAATCGATGAGCTTAATCTGCCAAGCATCCTGTTCCCTACGCACTAGCAAATTATCTGGTTTTAGATCGCGATGCCATACCCCTTGCGCATGTGCTGCTTGGAGGGCTTCGGCCATTAACTTAGCTAAGGCTAAAGTTTGCTCGACGGATAAGCTACCATGCCGTTCTATATACTGCGTTAAAGACTGGCCAGGAAAATATTCCATGACTAAAAACGGGCGTTGCTTATTATCAGTATCTGCATAGTCAGCATATATGACATCAATAATCCCTGGATGCTGGAGACGACGTAAGATTCTACCTTCCTGAAATACATCGGTAATGTTACGGTCTAATTCTTCTTGATACAGGCTTTTGATGACTACTGATTCGGCAAAATGCTCATCCTGACACAAGAAAGCAACCCCAAAACCACCCGCACCTAAAATCTTTTGTGGTGTATATTTCGCTAACGGAAATGGCGCAAAGTTTAGTGGATCCAATGTAGCTGCTGTTAATAACGCCTGTAATGCCGGTTCCCATTGTTGCTGTTCTAATAGAGTACGATAAGTATTATAATGGGCTTCAGCTTCTTGCGTCTTATCGGCTCCTAATTCTTTAGCCGCCGTAGCTGCTTGCGTAAAATGCTGTTGACCAATGTCAAATTTACCGACAGCAACAGCTAGGCGACCAATGGCATCTAGGATCTCTGGCGTATGGGCAGTCTCTGGTAACTTAACTAGACGCTGTTCCATCTCTTCCAATAATCTGGCATCTGAAGAGCTACGCAATACGGAAGATAAACGTGGCGAAATACCACCTTTACGAGCACTAACGGTTAATTTAGCGTAGATTTGCTGCTGCATTTCTAATATTTCGGTCATGCTAGAGCCGATCTGCTCTAATTCCGACTCTAGTGCTGTACCCTGCGCACTTAATAATTCTTCTAAAGCCGCAAAACCTAGATTCTGCTCTTGGCGAATATGTTGCAAATAACCAAACTTAAGCATTTCGCGTAAGGTTGGATAAGTAGCTACGGCATGACGTAAAAAATAGCTAAAGGCTTGTGGCAGCCATTGTGGGTCTATGGCTGTTAATAATTGCGTCAACTCTGGATAGGTGGCCTGTAGATCGGTATGCAAGGTTTGCGTAAGTTTTTTAAGCTGTAATTCTGGTGCTGCTTGCGAACTAAAATCCTGCGACCAGACGGCTAAAAGTTTTTGACCACTCGGATCGGGAGTTAATAAACCAGCGGTCTTAGCTGCTCGTAACTGGGTTAGACAGGTATTTTTAAATTCTGGGGCTTGAGTTTGTAAATAGGTACGCAACGGTGCTAACACACCTTGCTCGGCTCCCGTAAGCAAGCGTTGTTTGAGCCAAGAAGCTACAGAATTTTCGGCACAGGCTAGTTCTAAGACGCGCCAAGCACGAGTATTAGCCTGATTTAGAGCCTTAGTAAGCTCTTGCTTCGGATCGGCATAATGCTGGCGTAATTGTTCCAGTCCCTGATGCCCTAATTCAGATAGAGCCTGGCCTAAAACAAAGCCAGTTAGATTAGTTATAAATTGCATTTAATTTGTTTTCACTAAAGATAACTACTCACTACTGTTCCTAAAAACTTGGACAAAGCTAGACATTTTTAGATAATTCGCTCTCTGTTGATAATTTTGATAAATTGCAACTAGAGTCCTGGTTGAGCAGTCCCAACCGTAGTCGCTCAGTCCGTTTTTGCAAGATGGATTTTACTTTTTGAAAAGGCATCCAACGATCTATCTCCTGATCGCAAAGTCTTGCTAAAACGTTTCGCGCAGCATTCTCGTCAGCTTGTAACACTACCCCGTCGAAACAGTAAAATGAACCTCCGCTACGTTTGCCCAACAGGATTCCGTGGCGGCTATCCATTTGCGAAGTATACGCACTATTGACGAGAATGACCGAAGAACCTAGGGTGTTCATTCTGGCACCTTATGCCACAATAATCTTCATACATTTTTTTATGTCTTTAATAGGAGCTTTAGGAGCTGTTTTTAGTAGTAGGGTGCGCACTGCACACCCTACAAATTTAGATGTTATGCCAAACATCGGCGATTATTCTGGAAAGCCAGATGTGGTGAAAGTCGCACGTCCAGTTTGGAACTGGGGAAAGGCTGTAAAAGCCCTACCTATCGCTACTGCGCATTATAAATTAACGGTTTAAATGGAAGGTGTGCAGTGCGCACCCTACCTGGCTTATATTTAGTTCAAGATTGATTCAAATCTACTTGCCATCCGTTTGATGAAATTAGGTGCTTGTTCTGCGAGCTTATCGGTTGGTATAGTCCACAATTCCCATCCCGGATGACTTTTAAATTTAGGATCTTTTAGGAAGCCGAAACGTTTTGTCATTACCTTACTTTCTTTAGTCATGGGCATGGCTATGATTTCTTGAATATGAGGATAATGGCTGGTAAAACCATTTAGTGTATGTGCTAAATCGTAAAATATGCGTGTAGCTGCTACTTGACCACAGTATTTGCCCTTACAGATTGGATAATGGGCCATAAGGTCAATGAAAAATACAGAAGATACTTCCGGATTTGAGTAATCTTGAATAGCAGAAGCTGGAATATCTTCATGTGGGATAGCATCTTTTTTGATAAGTTCTGCAAAGGAACCTATAAGTGGCAATAAAATATAATAGCCACATACATGCCATTGTTTTTCTTGGGTATGTGGATTATGGTCACATTCTATTATTTTAAGAACTTCGTTGTTAGCATTAAACCAACGTTCTATAATTGCATTATCTAGCGTTTCTTCTCCCAAATAAGCGGAGGCAATAGCACTAACTTTAGGGATATCCTCCAGCTTTCCTTGCCGCATTCTAGTAGTTTGTTTTTTTCCACTATCTTGTGGAGTTGATTGATTTTTAGCTATTGAATCATTCATCGAAATATATTACATATATCTTAAGCTTTAAGATTAAAAAATTATAGTATCATACTAATATTATATAGGTAAACTAGCCAAGTAGCCAGATAGGGTGCGCAATGCGCACCCTACAAATTTAGATGTTATGCCAAACATCGGCGATTATTCTGGAAAGCCGGATGCGGTGAAAGTCGCACGTCCGGTTTGGAACTGGGGAAAGGCTGTAAAAGCCCTACCTATCGCTACTGCGCACTATAAATTAACGTTTTAAACGGAAAGTGTGCAGTGCGCACCCTACCTGGCTCTTTAAGATATTGTAGGATGCGCCGCGCACCTTTAAACGTAATTTCTCAATAAGCTATGGTATATTGCATCCTATAACTAACTCTTTTGAAAATTTAAACTCCAACATGTCTTCACGATATAGTTTAATAGCTGGTAGATTAACCAGGATATTATTTGCTACTGAACAGTTCACAGTTATGCCGGAACTTACTGTGGATGCAAGCCAAATAGATTTAGCCCAATTTAATCTAAAAGCCAAATCTGAACTTTTTTCAGTCATAAGAGTGTATACTGATTTGGTTTTAGAATTTAGTTTTAGACCAAGAAGATGAATTGGAGAACGATATATTTTTACGCATGACATATATGCCAGATCTAATTTTTTTGACACGCTATTATTAAGCCAGGCAATTAATGATATTTTGGATAAATTCAAAGCATATTTCAGTTTAGGCGTTAAATATTGTTGATTTTAGTGGGATGGTTGCAGTGTTTAATTTTAGAATTTTAAATATATCAGGATGTTAATTTCCAAAATTGCGTTAAAGCTGTTTGAATCCAACTTTGCGTTGTATTCTTATTCACATAAGGAATATATTTTCTATCCTCAACATCTATATGATGAATCAACCATAATTTTAATTTAGATATTAGTGGCAACACTATGTCTTCTCCAGCCTCATAGCGTTGTTTATACTGATAGATATGGGCTGTAAATGAAGCATGATTTTTAATATGCTCATCATAAAGAGGATACTTAGCAGCCTTCATTAACTGTTCTTCAAATGCAAAATGAGTAACAGTATAATCAACTAGATCATCTAAAGTACGTGCTACGGATAATCTATTGTGGGATGTATGGGCTTCATGCAGGTCATTAATAAAATCCACAATACGGCGGTGCTGTTTATCTATAGACTCAATACCTAAATCTAGGAATGGATCCCAAATCCAATAGCTCCTGTGTCCAATATTTTCTATAGCCATGGTTATTTACCAAAAAATTTAGTCAAGGCTGCTTTAAGCCAACTATTATGTACTTTTTCTTTAACATACGGTACATATTGTTTGTCTTCAATTTTGATATGTTGGGTAAGCCATAGTTTGAGTTCATTAGCAAGGGGTTTGACAATATCGTTACCTGCTTCATGCAGCTCTTTATATCGATTGATACGTTCGGCAAAGGCATTATGAGCTGTTTTGTGGCCTTCAATTAAAGGATAATTGGTTTGTGCTATTAAGGCTTCTTCAAAAGCAAAATGGGTAATGGTATAGTCTAATAATCCTATAAGTGCTTGAGATGTAAGAATATTATCTCCTGTGATATTGGCTTCAATAAGTTTATTAATGAAATCTGCGATGTGCCGATGTTGGGCATCTATAGTTGTAATCCCAAGATTTAAAGATTTATCCCAAGTCCAGTAATTCATATATAATAGAACCCATAGTATAGAACCCATAGTAAATTCTTATAGATTCTTAATTAGAATCTATAAAACAGTATATCCAGATTATATAATTATATAATAGACATTATACCGATTTTTATAATCAACTGAATTTAATAGATAAAATTTTTAATTTTTCATGATGAAATCGAGATTTTAGTTAAAATCGGTATAATGTCTAATTTTTTTAGAAATTAACTTTGATAAAAATCTATATCTTTTAAAACAAATCAAGTTGCAATTGTTTGCTTTCTTTAATCGTTATGCTTTCCTGAATACATTCTATTTCCTTTTGAAAAGCTTGGAGACTTGCAAATTGATAATATACCGAAGCGAATCTTACATAAGCTGCTATATCCAAATCACGTAACCTAGCTAATGCTACTTCACCAATATATTGCGAAGTAATCTCACGCTCATTACACACATTTAAAACATGCATAACATGACTGACGATAATGTCACTATATTCTGTAGCTTTTGGACATTTTGCTAGTGACAGTCTAAGACCTACACGAAATTTTTGCTCATCAAACGCCTCCCGATTACCGTTACGTTTAATTATTTGCGGTAACAGCAATTCAGCACCCTCATAAGTAGTAAACCTTTCTTTACAAAAGCTACATTCGCGGCGGCGACGTACTTTATCACCCTCACTGGTCAGACGCGAATCTACTACTTTGGTATCTTGAGTGCCACAGAAAGGGCAACGCATAATTTTATGCTACTTTAGTGAAATTATGGCAAATATAGCTATAATAGTTTATACTAATCTATTTGAATTACGTTAGCTCTTAGGTTAGACTATTAGGTTAGCTCATAGACTGGAAATTTCTTACATATAGCAGCAACTTTAGCCTTTATTGAAGCAATAACAGCAGCATCGCCGCGTTGCTTTATTATGTCGCACATCCACTCTGCCAATGAGGTAGCCTCAGATTCTTTAAAACCACGAGTAGTAATCGCAGGTGTACCAATCCTAATACCACTAGTTATAAACGGTGATTGTGGGTCATTAGGTACGGTATTCTTATTTACGGTAATATTAGCCTGTCCTAGCCAAGCATCTACGTCTTTTCCAGTTAGCTTTTGAGAAACAAAGCTTACTAGAAATAGATGATTATCAGTACCACCAGAAATTACTTCATAACCACGGTTGATAAATACTTGTGCCATGGCTTGGGCATTGTTTAATACTTGCTGTTGATAGTGCTTAAAGTCTGGTTCCATCGCTTCTTTTAAGGCAACAGCTTTAGCTGCTATTACATGCATTAATGGGCCACCTTGGATTCCAGGAAAGACTAAGGAATTAAACTTTTTCTCTAGTTCTGGATTAGCTTTTGCCAAGATGATACCACCTCTAGGACCTCGCAAAGTCTTGTGGGTAGTAGATGTGGTGACATCAGCAATCTGTACTGGACTAGGGTATAATCCAACAGCAATTAGACCTGCAACGTGTGCCATATCTACCATTAAGTAAGCACCTATGTTATCTGCAATTTCACGAAACCGTTGCCAATCTACAATGCGTGAATAGGCCGAAAATCCAGCTACAATCATGCGTGGTTTGTGTTCTAAAGCCAGGGATTCTACTTGAGCATAGTCTATTTCTCCGGTCTTTGGGTCTAATCCGTATTGGATAGCATTATAAAGTTTGCCAGAGAAGTTAGGTTTGGCTCCGTGGGTAAGGTGGCCACCATGTGCTAGGCTCATCCCAAGCACCGTATCTCCTGGTTTGCACAGGGCCATATATACAGCGGCGTTGGCCTGCGATCCAGAATGGGGTTGCACATTGGCATAATCAGCACCAAAAAGCTGCTTGGCTCGCTGTATAGCTAAGGCTTCGGCTTGATCTACAAACTCGCAGCCTCCATAATAGCGTTTGTTGGGGTAGCCTTCAGCATATTTATTAGTTAGTACTGTTCCTTGAGCTTGTAGTACTCGAGGACTTGTGTAATTTTCTGAGGCGATAAGTTCGATATGCATTTCTTGGCGCTGTTTTTCTGCTTGTATAGCTGCCCAGAGTTCCTCATCGTATTCTGCAATTTGTAAATCTTTACTAAACATAATTATTAAAGCTCTATATCATCTAAAAATCGGTACAAAATTTTATAATACCATATTATGTCATTTATAGTGTAACTTCTCAATAAGATCGTAGGGTGCGCATTGTGCACCATAACTGAACCAGTGCCAAGATATTCATTATTTTGAGGTGATTTGTCAAATTTATTTTCTGAATAACTATATTATAATTTAATTATTCTCGGTATTGGCGTAGAAACAATCCTTACAATTTATCAATTTATTAAAATAAAATTAAGACATGACTATTGATTCTAGCGATTTAATTACCAAAGCTTATAAAACTTGCTTAGACCCAACTGGTTTAACTCAATCTGATCTCGAACAAGTCATCAATCAATTACAGGGAACTAATATTGATGCAGCTGACATCTATTTCCAATCAAGGCGTTTAGAAACCTGGTTGCTAGATGATCAACTCATAAAAGAAGGCAATTACAATATAGAACATGGTGTTGGAATCCGAGCCATTAGTGGTGAAAAAACCGGCTTTGCCTACGCCGAAGATCTAGCCCTACCTAAATTGCTGGAAGCTGCAACAACAGCCAAAACTATAGCCAAACATAATGGAAAAAAAAACTCAATACATATCACCAGTAATAAAACTGACAACTTAATATACCAACCCATTAACCCACTGACAAGTATTAAAGACGCAGAAAAAATAGATCTCTTACAACGCATCGATTCTATAGTACGCAACACAGATACTAGAATTACCCAATCCATCGTAAGCCTAGTCGCAGTCTCTGACACAATCTTAGTACTAGATCAAGATGGGATGTTATATGGAGATGTACGCCCCCTCATAAGACTTAATGTGCATGTAATAGCAGAACACCAGGGTCGCAAAGAACAAGGCTCTAGTGGTGGTGGTGCTCGTTATGGTTTAGATTGGTTTTTAGAACAAGAACGCTACCAACATTTTGCTGCTGAAGCGGTACGCCAAGCCTTGGTAAATTTAGAATCCTGTGCAGCCCCTGCAGGTACTATGACAGTTGTACTTGGCCCTGGATGGCCTGGTGTATTACTACATGAAGCCATCGGACATGGCCTAGAGGGAGACTTTAATCGCAAAGGTACTTCCGCATTTACTGGTCGTCTTGGCGATCAAGTCGCAGCACATAATTGTACCGTAGTGGACGATGGTACTCTAATAGGACAACGTGGTTCTCTAACTATCGATGACGAAGGAACCCCCTCTCAATACACTACACTGATCGAAAATGGTATTCTGAAAGGTTATATGCAGGATCGTCTTAATGCACGTCTCATGGGAGTCAAATCCACAGGTAATGGACGGCGTGAATCATATGCGCACTTGCCAATACCTCGCATGACTAATACCTATATGCTACCCGGCTCTTATACGCATGAAGAAATTATTGCTTCAGTACCAAAAGGATTATATGCCGCTAATTTTGGAGGCGGCCAAGTAGATATTACCTCTGGTAAATTTGTCTTTTCAGCCAGTGAAGCATATCTAATAGAAAATGGTAAAATTACTCATCCAGTTAAGGGTGCTACTTTAATAGGTAATGGACCTGACGTGCTTACTCGTGTGAGTATGATTGGGAATAATCTAGCCTTAGATCAAGGTGTAGGGACTTGTGGTAAGGATGGACAAAGTGTTCCAGTAGGGGTAGGGCAACCGACTCTAAAGATAGATGGTCTTACTGTAGGTGGTACCACAACCTAACATCATATCGTATTGTAATCAATAGACATTATATCTATTTTGCAATTGATGAGCATCTTACATATGCTAGGGTGTTCATTCTGTACTAAACACGGTAAAACCTTATTATACAAAAATCTGATTCTACCGCTTTCTACGGACATATAACTATTTGATAATGCGATATAAAATTATGAACAAAAGTAAATTATGGCCAAGAAGAGTATGATAAGTGTGTAATATCAATATTTATAAAGCTACTTATACGTAGCTTTACAAGTATTGATACGTAAGGTTTGCTTATTTAAAATTCAGTTTAGTAAAATATAACTTGACTATTTAAATTTATCAATAGACATTATTCGAAACCATCTTTCAGGCCAGCAATTATAATGCGATAATTGGGGGGGGGGGCGAAGAATGTCTATTAATCAATGGCGGTTTGATGATCGGTGAACAATCAATAAATTTAACAGGTATTAATTGTCCGTTACTGAATATCTATACGTTACAAGATCATTTAGTACCTCCAGAGGCATCCTTAGCTTTTAAAAGATAGAACTAATAGCCCTGACTATACAGAATTAGCATTTCGCGGGTGGTCATATCGGCATTTATGTCTCTAGTAAAGCTCAAAAGGAAATTGCACCAGCCATTGGTAAGTGGCTAAATGATCATAGTTAAAAATGCTATATTGTAATTAAACCGTTATCTTAAATTAAAATTCATTGTAAGACTAAATCTTAGAGGTGGTTTTAGACCTGGTGGTAGTGGTAATGGAGTTGCCTTTTGGACAGCTAGACGCGCAGCGTATTGTAATTGTTTATGACCACCGCTTAATCTTAATTGACTGATTCTACCGCCTTCGAGTACTGAAAAGCTGATGCGTACTCTTCCTTGGATACCTCGCCGACGTGCTGGTATGGGGTAGTATTTAAATCTTCTAATACGACTTGAAAGACGACCTTTGTAGGTAGCAAGTAGGCGAGATCTGTTCGCTCTGTTGTGAGCAGCTTCACGTCTAGCTTTAGCAGCCGCAATCCTTCTAGCTCTGGCTTCAGCAGCAGCTTCACGTCTAGCTTTAGCAGCAGCAATCCTTCTAGCTCTGGCTTCAGCAGCAGCTTTACGTTTTGCTCTAGCCGCCTCAATCCTTCTAGCTTTAGCTTTAGCTTCAGCAATAGCTTCACGTCTAGCTTTAGCAGCCGCTATTCTTTTAGCTCTGGCTTCAGCAGCAGCTTTGCGTTTTGCTTTAGCCGCCTCAATCCTTCTAGCTTTAGCTCTGGCTTCAGCAGTAGCTTCGCGTTTCGCTTTAGCAGCCGCAATCCTTCTAGCTTTAGCTCTGGCTTCAGCAGCAGCTTTACGTTTCGCTTTAGCCGCCGCAATTTTTCTAGCTTTAGCTCTGGCTTCAGCAGCAGCTTTGCGTTTAGCTCTAGCAGCAATCTTGCGTTTGGCTGCCGTTCTCACTCGAGTTTTAGCAACTTTACGCTTAGATTTAGCTATAACAGATTTTGGTTTAGGTGCAGGTTGTGGTGTAGATACAATTTTAGGTACATGTTGAATATTAGGTTCTTCTTGGGGATAAGAAAAATTTACACGAACCTGTGTCGGCTGTGGTTTTTGCACTACCTGCTTGGGGATTGGGATTGTAAAATCTGCCAAGGTTAATCCTAACAATACATGCAAGAGCAAGGAAAGGATAACCGCCAGACTTCGCCGTAAGTAATAATCCCGAATCATGGTTTTTGGGTCATAATATCAAGGGAACGTGCACCAGCTCGTCGAGCAGCATCCATTGCCTGTACTGCTAACTCTAGGTTTGTTGTGCGATCACCCCGTAAACGCACGGTTTTAGGCCCTGGCGAGTGGAGTATTTGGCGCAATGCTTTTTCTAAAGAATTAATCGGCACCTGTAGACCATTTACTAATACTTGTCCTTTTGTTCCAATGATGATTTCAACTTGCGGTTTTTTGATGTCTAAAGTATTGGCTTCGCTAGTTGGTAGCTCTACATCTAAAGCTCGTTCTTCAACAAAATGAGCCGTGAGCATAAAAAAGACCAATAGCAAGAAGATTATATCAATCAAGGGAGTTAGATTAAGTCCTAGACTAGCTCGTTGTCGATACTTAGTTACCATAATTTAGCTACCGTATTTAACTATTAAATATTTTCATTGGTCATTTCTTCCCAATGATGTACTTTGTCTTGTTTAAGGGCTATATGTTTTGGTCTATTTTGTTCCTGAACCAGGTCGATACAGCGTTGCATGGCATAGGCGCGATGTTCTGCTAATCCTTCCAAAAAATGTAGTAGGATTAATAAGGGAATAGAAACACTTAGACCAGCTCCCGTGGTGAGCATAGCTTCCCACATACCACCAGCTAGGGCTTGTGCGTCTACTCGCCCTCCAGCCATTTCAATGACCATAAAGGCTTTAATCATACCCATAATGGTTCCTAAAAGACCTAGTAATGGTGCTGTATTGGCTAAAATAGCAATGGTACTAAAACCAGTTTCCATACGTTGGATCGCTTCGTTACGAATTCTTGTTCCTACTTGGATTGGGTCTAGTCCATTGTGTTGTGCTTCGTCCATAGCTGTTAGGACGATCTTTTCCGGACCACGTAGTTTATTCAGATCATTAGCGTCTAAAGGAAAAGATGGTAATGTACGACGTGGAGTTCCCATGCGTAATAGTACTAGATAGCGTTCGAGGACAATAGCTAATCCTAGAATTGAGTAAAAGATCAAGATCCATACTACAACGCCGCCTTTAAGTAAAAATTCTTCAACATTCATGATGTTGTCCAGCCTATTGTCATTAATCCTAATAAAATCAACATAATCACACCTATATTTTCTATTATTTTGCGCCACTTTATTAATTGTAGCTTTATTTCTTCTGCTAAATGGGCAATGCCAAAAGCGAAGATCAACGTTGGAATTAACACCGCTCCAATACCAAAACTCATTCCTAATAATATTCCTTCTACTGCATTAGCTGTTATAGCAGCAGTTAAGAAGATCATGTTAAGCGCGGGACAAGGATTAAGTGCCATGCCTAATCCCATAAAAAATAAACTTCCTGGTAAAAGGTTAATTAAAAACTTAGATTGTTGGCAACTACAAGTACTATGAGTTGGCTGTACCGATTGTATTTTGACGATAGTGGTCTTAGTAGCATGAATCGGATTATGCTGCTGTAACCGCCACCATAGACTAATAGCAGCTATTATGGTTGCTCCACCTAATAGCCAGCGAAATTCTAATCCTGGTCCTGCCATTAACTTTCCGCCTAGTCCAGCAATTAATCCAACTAGGGAATAACCGCTGATTCTTCCTAAGGAAAATGGTAATAAAATGCGCCAGCTATGGTATGTACCAACGCCACTTGTTAAAAATATCGGACTTAAGAATGGAAAGCAAGCAAAGGTGCAAAGACTAGCACCAGAACTTATGCCTAACAATAAAGCCGTACTTATTCCTAGGTTAATTGTTTCAGCGTTCATTAAGTCCATTTTCGTCTCTTAAAAATTGTAACGATAACCCAATAACCAGCTCCGAGGCGCACCAACAGAGTAATAGCTTGTGCCTCGAGTATCCTTTTTAACTTCAATAGCGTAGCGATGATCAAATATATTATCTACATTAAAGGTAAAAACATGAGAACCTATTTCATAGCCTAAACTGAAATTGGTAACGAATTCATACCCTTCATACTGCTCTGTATTAGCGTTATCCATCCAGTATTTGCTCCAAGTATTGGCCTGAATTCTGGCACTGATACCCAATGGATGTTGCCATTGAGCAAATAGACTATATTTATGTTTTGGTATATAAGGAAGCTGATTGCCAGAACGATCTACTGATATATTGCCTATCACCTCATTAAAACTAGCAAAAGTGTAATCACTATAGGTATAGCTTCCACCTAATAGCCACTGTTTGGTAATTTGCAACTGTCCTTCAAATTCCAGACCTTTTTTATCAGTTTTACCAGCATTCTGAAAACTAGTATTTCCTCCAGCGGTTAGCACTGAAACAATTTCATCGTCGATCTTAGTGTAATAGGCCGCTATGTCAAAACTCCAATGTTTACTGCGACCCTTAAGACCAAATTCTAAATTACGAGCAGTTGAAGGATTAAGACCTAAATTCTTTTCAATTTCTGATTGCGAAGGTACTTGATCTGATTGGGCAAGTGTGGCATAGAGATTTATGTTTTTATTTAAGGCAAAAGTGGCACTAAGCTTTGGAGCAAACAGATCAAAACTCTTGTCAGTATCAAAGCGTCCAGCACCATCTATATAGGTACCTTTAGCATAATCATAGCGAGCAATTTCATTGGTGGAAATGTCAAAATTGACATGATCCATGCGTAATCCTACATCTATAGACCAACGTTCAGTTGGACGCAGAGTTTCTTGTAGATACAAACCATATAAAGTAATTCGGGATTCCTGTTCTTCTAGCAGGGCACCGCGTTTATCAGATAAGGTTTCGACAATACGACCTTTTTGCCGACCTTCTGGGATAGTACGAATATCTCGATAACGGTATTTTTTACTATTTGGGGTATCATCTATCCGTGCTGTTACTCCAGCGACTAAATTGCTTTCGCCCCATAAACGATGACGATAAGCGGCTTCTAAATCTAGTCCTATGACTGAGGTTTCAGGATTATCATTGATAGCACCAGTTACTGGATGATAGTGAGACCAGCGATTGAAATAAAGTTTTGGTTTTAAGGATAAATCTCCAAAATCTAATTCCAGGCGTGAATTGAAAAACCATATTTTCGAGTAGCGACCATTATATTTCCAAGGATCTTGGGTATCAGTCTGCTTTCCAGTATCTTTAAATAGATTAAATTGTTCAGCACTCATGCTGCCTGGCAGTTGCATATTAGCTTCGGAATATGAAAGTTCAGATTCTAAAGTACCATTTTCTAACAATAAACCATGCTTAAAACTAATCTGGTTGGTATCAAAGTTATTCCAACGTCGCCAACCATTATCCAAAACACGGCGTGATGCAGTAATAGCTAAGGCATTACTAGGGTTAAGATCAAAACTATAACGTAAATGATAACTTTCAGCTCCATGATTCCCAAAACCAAGTTTAAGCCGATTTTTTCCTACCGTATCAAATACTGACTTGGAAATAATCTGTATAGTACCACCAGATGCACCAGCACCATATAAAGAACCTGGACCACGCATGATCTCGATGCGTTCAATATCTTGAGGGTCAATAAAATCAAAGCGCGAAAAGCTATCGGGATCAGTCATTGGTATGCCATCTCGCAATATTTGGATTTCTCTTACTCCATAATTAGCTTTTTGCCCAGCACCACGGATGATCAACCGGACATCATAACCACCATTTTTAGAGTCAACAAATACTCCTGGTGTACCCTGTATCCCATCTTTGATATTGAACATTTTGGATTGTTCAATCTTAGTATTATCAATCACTGAAAGGCTAGTTGCAACATCTTTAGTATTACGTTCCACACGAGATGAAGTGATACTTATAGTATCCATACTCTCAACAGTCTCAGAACTAGGATTTTCAGCAGCTTTTACCCCTATAAAATTACTTGTTAATAAAATGACTGCTATACAACTTGTTTGGAATGACTTAGCAACGACTTTTGTATTCACCTGGATTTAATCTCTAGACATTATACCGATTTTAACTAAAATCTCGATTTTATCATGAAAAATTAAAAATTTTATCTATTAAATTCAGTTGATTATAAAAATCGGTATAATGTCTTCTATATTGAAAAGTACACAAAACTGCGGATTTTAGGATATATGGGTTTGCTTGTCATTGACAAATGTCAATATCTTAAGGAGTTATATTAATTTTAATATTTTTTAAATCAATCATATACAAAATTAACAGAAAATAATACGCAAACTGCCGCTACAATTGATTGTGGTTATAGATAATCGTAGAATTTACGCATAGTAGCTGAATTTTAGCACTAATCACCTTGAAAAATTGGGCAATTGATCGCTACCAGGCAACAAGAACAAGGCTGGGGGTGCAAAGGTTATTGAAAGGTTAGCACATAACCTTTGCAAAGAAGTACCCGATAGTCAAAGTTATTCGGCACGTAACTTCAAGTACATGTTGAAGTTTTACCTTACTTATGACGTTTGCACAATTGTGCAACAGCTTGTTGCACAAATTCCAATGTCATTATTTTATACACATCAAAGGATGCCTAATTTATAAAAACTAAAGGTTGGTGACATTAACGTTTAGTTATGGCAGACGGAATCATAGCTCTTACTTTTTAAATAATATTAGATATTATCCGAAACTAGTCATTCCCGCGAAAGCAGGAATCTATATCTTAACAATCATCTTATGTTTGCTAGGATGGTAGAGGGTTTCGGATAATATCTATTAAACACTGATCATTGGAAATAATTATGCACAGCAAAATGAACATGCTTTATTGGAAAAATGAGAAATTTTGGCTTGGCAAACTTCTTGAACATCCGGAAATAATGACTCAAGGCGAGACATTAGAAGAATTAGAACAAAATTTGAAAGAAGCCTATTTACTAATGGCAATGGAGGATGTACCAGAACAATACCAAATTAAAGAGATTGCGATGTGAAACGCAAGGAATTTATTAGGATGCTCCAAAAACAAGGATGTGTTTTGCTACGCCATGGAACAAATCATGATATCTTTGTAAACACACAAAATGGTAAGAAGCAACCTGTACCAAGACATTCAGAAATCGACGATCAACTTGCCAAACATATTCAAAAACATCTTCGGTGATTAGCACGTACCTAGTATGGCTGGAATGTGGGGCGGGAGCATTTTGGATAATGTCTAATAGACATACATTATTCGAAACCTCTTCCCATCTTAACTCACATAAGGCAATTATTAAGGTATAGATTCCTGCTTTCGCAGGAATGACGGGTTTTGGATAATGTCTAATATAGAGCTATGCTTCTTTAAGAGCGAGCATAGCGGCTCCAATAGCAGTTGTGAACTGAGGATGGTCGCCAAGATAAACAGGACGCATAAGTTCGGTTTCTAAGGCATCCTTCATACCAAGAAGTAAAGACGGGCCGCCATCGATACAAACAGGATCATCTAGACCTATTCTTCGTAGCAGCCGTCCTAAGCGTTTGGCAATGCTTGCAAAAACACCAGCCATGATAGCTGTTGGTTCATGATCTTGAGCAATGTGGGATACAATTTCACTTTCAGCAAAAACGGTACAGGTAGCATTGATATTTGCCGGAATCACATTAGAAAAATCTATATTTTTGATAGTATCAAATTCTAATTCTAAGATCCTTAATGCCATTTCAATGAACCTTCCAGTACCAGCGGCACATTTATCGTTCATTGCAAAATTGGTACAAATACCATTGTCATCTAATGTTAGGGCTTTAACATCTTGTCCACCAATATTAAGTAGGCTTTTTACTGCACCTATTGGTGTTTGAATGCGTTTGGCTCCTAAAGCGTTAGCGGTGATTTCGCTGATTAAACGAGTAGCAGGAAAGAGTCTACGTCCATAACCTGTAGCAACGGAAGCTACAATATTTTCCCGTTGTATTTGGGTATCTACTAATAATTGCGTCAAACCAGCAGTAATTTTGGGTTCCATTTTACCGCCGCTGGCAGTTTTATATGTTGCAAATAATTCTCCTTGTGCATTTAGAATGGCATATTTAATGGCAGTGCTGCCAATATCTATCCCTAAAAAATAGCTCATTATTTTAACCTTTTAACCACAACCAAGATCACGTTATATACTAATCAATAAAAGTCCCAAGTGTAACCCCAAAACGTTTACTAAGAGCTTGAATTTGTTGAATATCAAGTTTTTGTCGATCTGCAAGAATTTCTGTAACTAGTGTTGGCTCACCAATTTCGGTCAAATCGCTTGGTTGTAATTTATGTTGTTCCATCAAAAATAGTAATGCCTGTACGCTAGTAGACTTTGGTAACTGGCGGCGATCGGATTCATAGGCTGCAAGCAAATCACCTACAATATCGACTAATTCCATTGCAGGATGCTGTTCATTACCAGCCGTCTGCTCAAGTAGTGCTTCAAGCAGAGCCACCATCTGTTGATAATGTGTTTCATTATTAATCGAAGCAATACCTGTAGCATGATTAAACCTCTTCCAGGCTGGAAGTAATTGATTCATATGGATATGAGTCGTTATCATGGTTTCCAAGTTCCTTTTTCGTAATCTCGATGAGCAAGTACTTCTGTTTCTAACCTTGCTTTAGATTAAGAGTGGATAAAGCAGTTGGATCATTGCTTGGTATTTCTTTGCTGATATAAGGATTCTAAAAAAGCTTCAATTCTAGTAGTAATTTGGCCTACATCGTCGGGTCCGTAGTCAGTTTCTAAATATAGATTAGGAAGCTTTTGGGTTTTTAGCTGCGGTTCGACAACAAGGTATTCCATTTCATATAGGCTACAACCTGATAGAGATTGATAAATCACACCATCTAATTGTAAATTACTGGCAAGGTATGATAATTTTCTTATCCGATCTTCGTTATCACTTAGGCATGGACAAGTACAAGGTTTTAAGTAGCGGTCAGCAATGGCGGGTAACAGATCATGTGGATGCCCTTCTTCAAAAGTAACAACATCGTGCAGTAGACGATGGCTACTACAAAATTCATCACCTACTATCCAGGCTCCGGCTTTTTCAGCAAGCAAAGGTGTTTTTAAATTGGGAAAGATATTGGGCGAACCAGTTAATAGAATTCTTGGCTCTTGTCCTTGGTGATCTGGCTGTTTAGCTAAAGCGGCATTAAGTTTTAGTAAAGCCTGTGTCCAATTTTGCGGAGTGTCAAAGAACCAGGTTGAACTGATAATAAGTGCATCAACACCATGAATGGCTCTTTTACGGGCACGTAATTGCTCAAAGTGGCGGAATGCTTGCCTGGCACGACCAATTATTTTGACTTGCTCTAGTAGCTTGCTAGTTGTCAATTTGACATTCAATATCTTTTGCAATTGTGTTGCTAATTCTTGAACTGATTGGTGCCAAAAGTGTCTGGCTGCATCGTCCATTTTTCCTGAAGGCATATTCAAAAAGAGAATTGGAAATCCTTGAGCTTTTAAAATGTCACCTAGTTTTTTCTTTTGATCACAAGTAGTAGGGATAATAATAGCAGCATAGTCTGTTGGTTCCGCTAATGCATCCAGACGGCCTAAGCTTGCCTTGATCATGCTGCAACTTTTACCACCTAGACGTTCCATTCCCGTAAGATCACAGGCTCTGGAACCATCACAAAGTCGTTCAAATTGAGCATCTAAAGCAAAAATTAGTTCTTCAGGTACTTGAATGCAAAAGGTTCCAATAAGTGGTTTTTCATGAACAATTTTACCTTCTGACCAAGCCTGAAGCCGTTCATAAAAATATTCCATTTCTGCTAGATTGGGCGGCAGTTCTTCACGAATTTGTCTTAAGATATCTGCTGATTCAGCTATGAGCTTTTTGCGGGTAGCTTTTTTTAAGAATTGGTGACGCGATGCTTCCATTTTTCCTCCTGTTGCATTTGCCGATGAAAAAAGCCATCTTCAGTAGATTGATAAATATCCCAAGGGCCAAAGCGTACTGTTAGACATTTTTCTTCAGGGCAAGCAGATACACATTTTAGGCATAGGATACAGTCTTCTTTGAGAATATTAGTATTCTTTACATCATCGGCAATCTCACGAATTCCCATTTCACAAACTCGATAACAATTGCCACATCTGGTGCAGGCTTCTCCTTTTTTCGTAAGCCGCAGTAAACTTGCTTTAGCAAAAATAAATTGTACGGCACTCATGGGGCAAAGATGGCATAAGAAACGTGGCCTAAAGAATGCCGCCATTAAACCTGCACCAGCAATTATTAAGGCTATGAAGGTTAAAGAGAGCTTGGTAGTGCTACTAAAATCTAAGGTAAATCCTTCTAGGTCTCCATTAAATAATGGCAATAGGACTCTACTGGGACATATCTGACAAAAAGGCGTAGCCCAATCGTGGCTTAGATTTCCTATACCAAGTATGCTATTGGCGACGAGAACAGGTAGAATAAACAGCAATGCTAATAAGATCCATTTGACTTTAGATAACCTATTAAATCCACTTTCACTATATTCGTGTTTTTGAATCCCGAATCTTTGTCGCCAAGAAGTTAACCAATCTTGTATAGTACCTAGAGGACAGGCAAAACCACACCAAGTTTTGTTAAACAACAATAGTAAAGCCCAAAGACCAACGAGCATAAATATTAGTCCGAGACCACGGAAAGAAAATACTTGTGCAAATGGCATACTGACTCGGTGTTGAAAGGCGAATAAAAAGCAGGTACCTACTCGTGAATCGCCTACATAGGGACAGGCAAAGGCTGGAACTTCAGTACCCCAATCCCAGTAAAATAAAGCACCACCCCACATAATAATTACAAATAACACCAGTTGTAACCAAAAGCGCAGCCGTCTCATATTTAATCGGTTGATAGTTTGACGTAATCCCTTCATAACTTTTTGTTTACTCGAATTTTGCGTTGACAGGTTTGTATACGACTGCTTTTGCACTCTACCCAGCTGAATAAAATTACGCAGCGCAACATGATAATCCCTCAGGTGAGACAAAGCCTAAATGAATTTTTTCTCGGGGAATTCCCTGTTCAACAAGTTCTGTTGCAAGCATTCTTTCTGTATCGTTACATTCAATAATAATCTTTTGTTCACGAATTTCAATATGAATTGCAGTATGATAAATGCGTTTTGATTGCATCCATCCAATCCAGACTACAAGATATCTACTACGTTCATCATCTAATACGATTTCAGCATGAGAATAGTTTGTTTGTAAATTTTCATATTCTTGCAACAAAGTTTTAATGCATTGTTGATAAAAGGCTATGGTATTTTCCATATTAACGGTTCTTTTTTTGCTATAGAATAAATTATGAGTTTGATGCAAAAACGTTGATACGTATCTTTACGTGACATTTGTCCCAACTATTTAAAAAATAAATTGCTATCTATAGTTTTAGATCATAATTTTGGATTTACTCGAATTTTGCGCTGGTATCTAAAGATAATAATTGCTCCAATTGTCATTATAGAGGCAATAATAAACACCCAAAGCCCCCATGTTAATGATTTATAGTCGTATGGTGTCGGAGTATAGCGATATGGCAAGCTAGCTGTATAACCTGGTCCTTTCTCTTGTGGACTATAACTGGCTTCAAACCAAACTCGTTGCGGATGGTGATGTTGGAAATCATACCAGCTTGCCGGATAATGATCGCGAATAAGATGCAACGTAACTTTACCTTGTTTATCAGCAGTAAAACGTTTTTGCCAGCCATTACCAGTGGTAACTAATAGTGTTGCTTGTGCCGCTGGATTTCCAAAATGCAAGATTTGCAGAGTAACTCGATGAGCTGAATCAAGTTGATCATGGAGATTACTATCCCAAAATCCGATAGGCATAATTTCCAGAGGAGCTTGAGAATCAGGAGATAATTGCAAACGTTCGGGAGTAAATTTAAAAGGGTGTCCCCAAGCACAAGAGTGATTTAGATTAAGCCATTGCGCAGTACGTATAATTTGTTTTTCCTGCCATAATATTTCACTGACAACAAAAATTCGATTAGGCCCATGAGTAGCCTTATCTGCCCATTTGCTTTTGAATATAATTTTACCACCTGATGCATCAAAGTGAAGTTGTAGTTTTTTGATCTTTCCATTAGCTTGATGCAGCCATGCAGTTATCGATTTTGGATCAGTAGATTCTTGCAACCAATATTGTTTAACAGGTTTGGCTCGGTGGCTAGATTCAAACTTAGTTACTTTACTTGTTGGAGGCGTTAAATTTAAATGCAAGAACTCAGATCCTAACAAGCTGTTACAATATAGCCCGGTACAAATAATAATTAGTATGTTTTTTAGCACATGCATATTCAAATTGTTGCCGTTATCTTAAATTAAAAGTAATTATAAAACTAAATGTCAAAGGTGGTTGTAGCCCTAAATTCTATTCCTAAAATTAGGGTAAAATGTAAGTTTGTATTGGTATGTATATTATATAAAAATATTAACACCTATTGAAATGACAATTGACATTAAGATATAGTATAACGGGTTATCAATCTATGTCATTGGTTTAGTACAAATTATGTTAAATAAAAAATAATGTCCTATTGTATAAAACTTCTTTTCCGTTTTAAAATCACGGATAGGTCTACAAGTTGTGGGAACGCTATAAATCATAGGATGCAGAATGTCCAGGATGCGTTTCCATGCAGAGATTGGGAACGATAATTTATGGTTCCCACAACTTGTAGACGTATCCGTTTTGCAAACTTAAAATTAAATGGGCAAACTATAGGTTGATAGTATATGCTTACCATCTTTTTTTGAATATACTGTGGCTCATAATTTTATCTAGCATTATAATATATGCCCACAGAAAGCGGTAGAATCAGATTTTCGGTAAAAGATACGCTGCATATTACCTATCTATCTGGCTGTGAAATGAAGGCTACCAAATTATATTAAAAAAAAACTTGCATTTCTTATTTGAATATAATATCCTTATAACCTACATATTAAAAATTTTTAGTAAATTAACATAGCAAAATACAAAATTTTGGTTGCATAATATAATAAAGCATAATAATATTAATTTAATAAAAACTGCGAAAGTGGCGGAATAGGTAGACGCGCTGGATTTAGGTTCCAGTAGGGAAACCTGTGGGAGTTCGAGTCTCCCCTTTCGCACCACATTTAAGATTTTATTCAAAACCCTCTTTAAATTAGATCTTTTGTATATCCTAATAGATCTTAAATAGATTATTGGGTATAATGTAATAATTGGATTTTGAATAATGTCTGAAGATCCACTAGAGACTTCCCCCTCCCTACATCCTAGTACACCACCAACATTATCTAACACTAATGTTGAAAACGACCAACGTAAGCTCTTAAGTCATAGGCTAATCCTACGCAATACTAAACTATCTGATTATCATGACATTAAAGAAATCATGGATGATGTCTATCCAAATCAAGGTGGTGCTTGGACCAAAGAACAATTTAGCTCTCAAATTGCTAGATTTCCAGAAGGCCAAATCTGTATCGAAGATAATGGCAAAGTAGTTGCTGCTGCTGTGAGCCTATTAGTAGACTATAACCGTTATGGCGATAAACACACCTATAAGCAAATTACTGGTAATGGCTATTTAACTACCCATGATCCCAATGGGGATACTTTGTATGGAGTTGATATCTTTGTTCACGTGCATTACAGAGAACTGCGGCTAGGACGCCGCCTCTATGATGCTCGCAAAGATCTATGTGAAAGGCTTAATTTACGTGCCATTGTCGCTGGTGGACGTATCCCAGGATACAAAAGATATGCCAATGAAATGTCGCCTAGCAAATATATAGATCTGGTTAAAAATAAAGAAATTTATGATCCCGTCCTAAGCTTTCAACTCGCCAATGATTTTCATGTTCGTAAGATTATTAATAATTATGCCCCTGATGATTTAGAATCTCGAGCTTATGCCACTTTATTAGAATGGATTAATATCTATTATGAAGAAAAAGAAAAACTAATTGGTGGTAAAACAGTAGTGCGCGTAGGAGCGGTACAATGGCAAATGCGCCAAGTACGCACCTTCGAAGATCTAAGACAGCAAGTTGAATTCTTTGTTGATGCTGTAGCAGGATATAATGCCGATTTTGTTTTATTCCCAGAGTTTTTTAGTGCTCCTCTCATGGCGAAATTTGGACAAGACAATCCAGCCCAAGCAATTCGAGATTTAGCAGATTTTAGTGCCCAACTTAGGGCCGAATTAGTACGCCTTGCCTTAGCTTATAATATTAATATTATAGCTGGTAGCCTCCCAGAATACAGTGACCAAACACTACGCAATGTCTCATACTTATGTAGACGTGATGGTACGTGGGACAGTCAATATAAATTGCATATTACTCCTGATGAAAGTGCCTATTGGGGTTTAAAAGGTGGCACCAATTTGCGGGTATTTGAAACTGATGTTGGGCGTGTGGGTATCTTAATTTGTTATGATGTAGAGTTTCCAGAACTCCCGCGTATTTTAGCTGCTCAAGGTATGACGATATTGTTTGTGCCTTTCTGGACCGATACTAAAAATGCCTATTTACGAGTACGACGTTGTGCTCAGGCTCGAGCTATTGAAAATGAATGCTATGTAGTTATCACAGGAAGTGTTGGGAATTTACCAAATGTAGAAAATATGGACATTCAGTATTCACAAGCAGCGATTTTTACGCCTTCTGATTTTGCTTTTCCGCATGATGCAACCGCCGCTGAGGCCACGCCTAATACGGAAATGACATTAATTGCTGACTTAGATCTGGAATTGCTTAAGGAATTAAGGATGCATGGCAGTGTGCGTAATTTTCGAGATCGTCGTTTAGATCTATATAATTTGCAGTGGACTAGTTCTTAAAATGGCTCTTAATATAATTATGATGTTATGTTCAAACATTAGACTGAACCAGTCCCACCTATTATAAATATGATATCTAAAATCATTACAAGCTTAAAAAATTGTTAGGAAAAAGAATGTCCGCTGAAAAACGCCGTATACTATGTCCTAATTGCCATAACCGCCGTTTGCAAGTTGTTAAACGAGAACAAACTGAAGTCGACGTTTGCCTAAAATGTGGTGGTTTTTGGCTAGATCATGGAGAATTAGAACAAATAGTTCGTAGATATGATCCTAATAGTCCTTTAGGTTCCAGTTTTCAAGATATCTTCACCCCAAAAGAAGCTTCAGATACTAAACGCAACTGCCCAATATGTAAAATTCCCTTGATTCCCTATCAGGTAACAGGACCTGATAAGAATTTTGTCATAGATGCTTGTGATACATGTGAAGGAGTTTGGTTAGATCAAGGCGAATTGGAACATGCTCAAGTCTTAAACCAAGTCCCAGAGGCTTTAGAAAAGATTGAAGGTAAACTGAGTGCTAAAGATTGGTTTGTACAGTTTTTACTAGGACTGCCAGTAGAATTTAATGTTAAGCCTCGACGCTTTCCTATTATAACGGTGCTATTAATCCTGTTTAATACTATAATATTTATGTTTGAATATTCATTACTGTCTCAAGCAACAGAGTCTAGTGCTAAATCCATCTTACACTTTTGGGCCTTGATTCCCGGGCATATTGGGTCGCTTCTATGGTTTATGAATCTGTTTTCCTATCAGTTTTTACATGGCGGTCTGTATCATTTGCTTGGTAATATGTACTTTCTGTATGTATTGGGAGATAACTTAGAGGATGCCTTGGGGCGTACTAAATTTTTAATCTTCTATCTAGCTTGCGGTGTAAGTGCGGGCTTGGTGGAGACTTTGTTTTCGCTAGATTCGCAGACTCCTATCTTAGGAGCAAGTGGAGCGATTGCTGGGATTATGGCGGCTTATGCTGTTATCTTTCGACGTTCGTATCTGACTTTTATGGTGTTGTATTGGCAATTTAAATTACCATCTTACTGGTATTTTGCTATTTGGATTGGCTTTAATATGTTAGGAATGTGGGCTGGCAAAGGTAATACTGCTTGGTTTGCGCATCTTGGGGGATTTTTAGCAGGTCTTATTATAGCCTTTATGATTTATGATAAGGTTTTAGAACAGAATCCTTTAATCAAGTATCTTAATTCTTGAAATGCTTTTTAGCCATTTTATAATTCCCATGCTTTGCGTGGGATGATGCTATTTAGATACTATTTATATATACTATTAGATACATATTTATAGATACATATTTAGATGTTATTATTTAGTTGCGTAATACATATCAAAAATCATATAGTTTTGGATTTTTTTATAATATAAATTTGTAGACTGTTCCTAAAAAATTGGACAAAGTTGGACATCCAAAAATTAGGTAATTCGCTCTCTGTTAATAACTGATTTACAGTATGTAACTAGAGTCCTGGTTGAGCAGTCCCAACCGAACGGTCAACCTTTGTTGACAACATTATGCATTCATACTTAAAAGCACCCGGAATTACCGTAAAAGGTATTTTGTTGATCATCCTTGGACAAAATAACTTTGCGAACTAATAAGTTACAATAATATAATGGTACGTGAAACCTTCACGCTTATGGATAACCTATCCACTTAATGTACAATACATGATGATTATTCTTAAGTCAAATACTTTGAATTATATTTTGCGTTTATTACCCATAATTTCCAATTATGGGTAACTTTGTCCAACTTTTAAATAGCAGTTAAAATCTCTATAATAAAGGATATTTTAGGTAAATTATGAAAACAGACATACATCCTCAATATCAACTTATCAAAGTAGCCTGTAGTTGTGGCAATGAATTTCAAACTCGTTCTACATTACAGAAAGCTCTACACATTGAAGTTTGTTCTGCATGTCATCCATTCTTTACTGGCAAACAAAAGATCGTAGATACAGCAGGTCGTGTAGATAAATTCCGTAGAAAATATGGACGCTGATTATCCTCTAATGACTTATAGCTAGAGACTATAGCTAGTATAGCTAGATAACTAGACATTTTCACTAAAAACGACAAATAACTTACTTAAACTAATACAATATGACACGAAAACATATAAAACCGCTATCACTCTATCTAATTTTAGGTTTAACTCTTAACCTTTATGCTTATAAAATAGGGCAAGCAGCATGTCCTACCTATACCCAAGGCCAACTCCAAACCGTAACAAAGGTATTTGATGGAGATACCTTCGTTTTAGCAGATAATACCAAAGTACGCTTCGCTGGAATTAACACCCCAGAATTGGGCTATAATCAAAAGCCAAATGAGACAGGAGCTAAGGCTGCGAAAAATTTCTTGCAACGGATCTTAATAGCAAATCGGATGCAAGTGTACATAAAACCAGCGACTAAACCCCAAGATCACTATAAAAGATTAATTGCCCATATCTATACCCAATCAGGGCATAGCATCCAAGAACAAATGCTAGAATCTGGTGTAGCATTAGGTTACACCTGGCCACCTAATTTAGAAAATCTTAAATGTTATCGAGCAGCGGAAGCTAAAGCCAGTAAACAAAAACTGGGCTTATGGAAAAAGCCAGCTAAGGCAACTTTTGATCTTACTAGAGAACATCGAAAATTTTTACGACTACAGGGTAGAGTGCAGAATGTAAAACGTACTAGAAAGTCAGTTTGGATTAATATGGATGGTAACTTTTCACTCCGTGTAGCTCATCAAAATTTTCGATATTTTAAGAACTTTGATTTTCAAAACCTAGTGAATCGTAAAATAGAAGTGCGTGGTTACGTATATCAGTATCGCAGAAGACCAACCATGCGCATTAGACATCCAGCAAATATAAGTTTACTATAAATGCTAATATGTCAAACCATTATTCTATGATCGTGGTCCTTTCTTAAGATATGTACTCATCTGTATTGTACTATTCGTAGCAGAAAATTGGGTTGATGGCTTATCATCAACTCAACATCACAAATGTCATAGTTAATTGGACTGCTGAACATACTTACAACCTATCCTAAACAAGCGTAAGTGTAAAATTACGTTAAGGCAGAATTCCGCCTTATGACTTTTGAACATCGAGTTAAATTGATCATGATGATGCGCTTCGTAACTCAGCGCATCCTATCTTGCTCAAATCAAGGAAATCAAGTTAATCAGGAGAATCAAGGTTCAAGGATTCCCTATTCTTTGAATAATTTCTCAAGATCGATGGTGATGCCATCAACACTCACCTTCCCATCTTTGTAGCGTTTCATTCCTTGCGGGTTATATGCCAAAAGATTATTAGTAAAAGGTTCTAAAAGCCATACTGTAGGAACACCAGCTTCAAGCAATTCTTTAGCTTTATCTACTAGACGTTGAATACCTTGCGTGGGAGATATTATTTCTATAACCAGCTTTGGCATTTCTTCACATTTTATTGTATCACTTTGAAAATTTGGCCGGATTTTTCCTGGTTCAAATACTGATATATCAGGAGTTGTTTCATTTTTATTCAGTTTGAGGGTAAGTTCAGGCCACGCTTCCCAGGTTTTATTGGCTTCTAATTCATAAATAAGCTGCTTGGTCAAGTAACTGTGATTTACCGATGGCATAGCTTGTTCCTCAATTTCCGGCTCTAGTCCGTCTAATTCTAAAAGCATATTCACCTCCAGATGTTTTGAACCATGATTCACTTGATTAATATGATGAACCACGATTATTCAATCAAGAAAATCAAGTTAATCAGGGGGGGCTGGTTCAATCTAATTCATCGGATAATATTATGTTATTTAAAAACAATTTTTATTATGCTATCCTCCAAAATCGTCTCAAAGTTTTGTCCTAGATAGTGTGATAGTGTCAATTTGAAAAATTTGTTTGTAAATTTTCTATTGTGAGACCTTAAAACTATTATATAAATAATGTAATATAATTATGATGTTATATTCAAACATCAGACTGAACCAATCCTTTCTTCCAATCTACTAAGCTTTTTTACTACACGCAACGCATCAACTGTAGCAGCTACATCATGCACTCGCAATAATTTAACGCCAGCTTGTAATGCTAACACCATTGCCGCTATGCTACCAGGTAGACGCTCTGTAATAGGACGATTTAATAAACTACCAAACATAGATTTGCGTGAAATGCCTATCAATATAGGTTGTTCTAAACGTTGCAATTTATCAAGATTCTGAAACAGGGTTATATTATGTTCCAAAGTTTTGCCAAATCCAAATCCAGGATCTATTAGAATACGGTTATGAGGAATACCCACAGCTTCGCAAGCTTTTATCCTAGCCTCGAAAAAGGCTGTTACTTCTGCTACTATGTCTTGATAGTTAGGGTTTACCTGCATGGTCCGTGGTTCGCCTTGCATATGCATAAGACTTATGGGGACTTTGGTCTTGGTTGCTACTTCTAAAGCCCCAGGTTGTTGTAAAGCCATTGTATCATTAATAAATCCTGCGCCTGCTGCAACAGCCGCTTCCATCACTTCAGGTTTGGAGGTATCAATGGAGATAGGTATGTTGAGTTTGGTGGCTAATGCTTGGATAACTGGTATTACCCTAGTTAATTCTTCAGAAACTGCAACTGCTTTCGCTCCAGGACGGGTAGATTCACCACCAATATCAATAATAGCAGCTCCTTCAGCCACCATGCGTTGTGCATGAGTGATGGCCATTTCTATATTCATAAAATGGCCCCCATCTGAAAAGGAATCTGGAGTGATATTGAGGATTCCCATGACTTGGGGTTGTGTCAGATCCAGCGGTTTGCCAGCACAATCTAGCACTGCATTGTTTGTCATTATGATAGACTTATCCTAAAATAGATTTATTCTAAAATAGATTTATTCTAAATACAGTGAAGAATTCTTGTAAATCATTACTGTTCTACTTTTAGCATTGATGGGTAATACAAATTTTACTATCTGCCCACGATGGTCACTGCTAGAATGCGAAAACAGTTTCGTTCTCAAGCCTTGAAAACGTTTATGCACCCATACATGATCGATGTCGTATAGAGGAAAATACGTTTTCCAAGTTCCTCTCCAATCTTGAGAAAATCGAGAGGCTAGATAATAGCCACCGCCAGCAGTTGCAAACTTATCAAACCCAATACTAAGGCTTAAAGCATTAAAATCTCCAGCAATAATATCAATCGGATGGTTATCATCAGCCTCCTCTTTGATAATTTCTGCTAGATCATTTAACATTGGCATCCGCCATTTGGGCAAGATTAAGCGTCTGGACCATAGTTTATGCCGTTTAGAGACATTGGCATTGCCATCCACAGCTAGAATCCGCAGTTTATTGTTACGAATCATAATTTCCATAATAACAGCATAGGCATTACGTATTTTAATGTACTTCTTTATCGTTACTGGTGTAGCAGAGCACACAGCTAATGGATTGTGTCTTCTGACTTCATAATTATAAAATCTTTGCGCTTTCCAACCCATTTGTGTAAGTAATTGTTTAAATTTTTTGGTCTTTGGAGTTTCATTAAGAATAGCTATGTCAGGATTATGGCGTTGAATCTCATTGCGGATTTGTTGCCAAATATTTTTGCCTTTTCCACCCCAAGAGATATTCCAGTGTAAAACTTTTATGGTATTATCTGGATATGCTTTAGCTATGGCTTGGACATTGGCTTGTCCTACCATTGTCAGGTAGCCCCAAGTAATTAGGCTTAGACCTATTAAAGTAAGTGAAAATCGAAATAGAAATAAGCTGCGACCGCCTTGTATTAAGTCTACTAGTATGGTCCATATACCTAGTGGTATTAATGGGATATACATCAGGAGACCTAATTTGGCACTTGGGTCTCTGATTATGTGGCCATGTAGTGCTAAGAGAATGCCTAATATGGTGATGGTTGTCAGTATTAGCCCAATAAATCGCCATAAGAAGCGTATTATTCCAAAAAAAAATGAACTTAAACTCATACTAAAATTTACCTAAATTTTTAATTTTTATGGTTTAGTGCAAGTACCGTAGGGTAGGCATTACCCATACGCAGCATCCTAATAGCAGCAAAGTATACACCATAAAGTTTGCCATGCGTTATTGAGATATTACCATGAAACTAATATTAATAATTTTTTCAATACTACTAATCACTCTAACAGGATGTACCCCATATATTAGAGAACCTACGCCTAATATTCATGGCATATATGATGATATTTCCTATTTAGAATGCAAAGGGAATGTACTAGAACGTGTTAGTGCTTGCCAATTGCAAAAATTACGTGAAGGTCTAGGTGAAGATGTAAAAATGACTCAAGAATGTCAACATATACTCACGCTATTTCAAAACAATATTTACAATATTATGTGTTATGGCAAACAAGGCACCAAAGCTATCGGATACAATGATTAATACCAAGAGAGAAGGCGTGTATTGCGCACCTTGTTATAGCTTATGGATAATCAATTTTTAAAAGCATTTTTCTTTAAAGCATTGCCTATATCAAGTTTATTATTTATAGGAGCATTGCTGTATCTACGCTCTCTATCTATCAATCTTAAGCCAACAGTTTCCTTACCTTACCAATCCACTATTGCAACTATTGAAAATACAAATTCAAGCATTAACTCAGAACACACAATTATTAGAGATATTACTCAGGCAACTTCCACTATACAATGTTTACATCAAGATTCGGCCTTAGAAAAACAAGTAGCAGAATGTCAGGGTGCCAAACGAATAGTAACCCAACCTACAAAGTCTCAATTAAATTCCCAAACTGAACAATTCACTAATCCTAACGGACAATTTATTATATTCTTTATCTATTTTTTACAGTGGTTCGGTTTGAATTGCCAACTTAGCTTATTTTTCATGGCCATCAATAAAAATATATATGTAAACCCAGCATATCAATATTTAGCAGATTGGGCTATCAATGCCGGCCCCATGCTAGGTGTCCTTGGCACTATTGTCTCTTTTGCTAATCTTTTAGCGGAGTCTGGAACGGATGGTCTAGCCGCATTATTCAATAGTTATTTTTTCAATGCAGCTATTACTACTATTATGGGTGGTGCAGTATATGTAATTTGCCTATTTCTTATGGTATGGATTGGGCCTGCTTATAGATTGGAGCTGTAATAGACATTATTCTAAACCCTCTTCAAGCCCAATAACCATAAGGCGATAATTGAGGTTTCGAATAATGACTAATATTTCCAAAAAAACAAACTCAATTTGAATAAACAAACCTAAAATAACGAATAATATGGATACTATTATAATCTCTTTTGCTGGTTTATCTATGCTCCTACTAATGGGCAAACTACTACGTACTATAGTCAAACCTCTGCAATACTTATATTTACCTGCCGCAGTAATTGGCGGTCTACTAGGGCTTATTGTTATCCAAACAGGGTTAGTAATACCCCACGTAACTATCCCCGCTAGTTGGATTGCAGGCTGGGTCCAAATTCCTGGCATATTTATTAATATCGTCTTTGCAGCACTATTTTTAGGTCTCACCATCCCACCATTAACAGAAATTTGGCGTTATTCAGCATCACAATTGGCCTACGGACAAATTGTCGCTTGGGGACAATATGTGTTTGGGATTGGGATGGTGTTGTTTTTGCTGGAACCTATGTATGGAATTTCTGGAATCTTTGGCGTAATTGTTCCTGTAGGATTTGAGGGTGGGCATGGCACCGCAGGTGGCTTAATGCCGGTCTTTGCTGATATGGGCAAACCTGAATTAGGAGATTACGCTTTAGCCGCAGCTACGGCTGGCATTCTGTTAGCTATCATAAGTGGTATGGTTTTGATCAATTGGGCAGTTTACCGGGGACATGTCCAACATCTACGGCCATTTAATGCCATGACTAAGGCAGAACTTTCTGGAATCTATCCAATAGAACAACGTCCTGCTGCTGGATTCCAAACTGTGAGTGCAGATTCATTGGATTCTCTAGCCTTACATTTGAGTGTTATTGGGATTGCTATTTTGATAGGTTTTTTAGGAAAGCAATACTTAATTGGATTAGAGCATGTAATTTCTAATGGCACAACTAGCATATTTAAATCTTTTCCACTATTCCCATTGTGTATGCTTGGCGGTTTGGTGTTACAGATCTTATTACAGCGCGTTATAACTAATCCTCCTATAGATCATCAACTGATGCAGCGTATAGCTGGCACTGCGCTAGATTTTTTGGTAGTCGCCGCCATTGCTACTATTCGCTTGGAGGTTATAGCTAAAGGTTTAGTGCCGTTTGTTTTGATTATTATTGCAGGGACATTATGGAACATTTTTTGTGTAGTATGGTTAGCACCACGTTTATTAAAGATAGATTGGTTTGAACGGGCGATTGCGGAGATGGGGCAATCGATGGGAGTTACTGCCACTGGTCTTTTACTATTGCGGGTAGTAGATCCCGAGAATCGTTCTTCAGCTCAAGCTGCTTTTGGTTATAAACAGTTATTGCATGAACCTTTTATGGGAGGCGGAATTTGGACTTCCACTGCAATAATATTGTTTATACATTATGGAGCCTGGGTCGTGTTTACTATTAGTATTGCAGCTATTGTAATTTGGTTATTAGTTTGGCAATTTTTTATTCGAGATTTAGCTAATTAAATAATCTTGAACTTCTCAATAATATTTGATCCCAAAGCTCTGCGTTCTGCCTTAAGCACCTCTTTCAAAAGCTATATTGATACTATTTATTGAGAAGTTACTCGCCTTGCACTGATAAAATAATATATCTATTACTTTTTGAATATCCATAATTATACAAGATTTTGCCGACCCAACTTCATTTCATCGTTCTTACGCCGTCGTAACAAAGCATTTTCTAATTCCTGTTCCATTTGTGGATTACTAGAAATTATAAAATCTACAGAACGTTTTTTTACAATCTCAAACAGGCGGGAATCTTCATTTGCAATAACAGTAGAACTCCGAGGCTGATTTTTTAAATAGGACATTTCACCAAAAAAGTCTCCAGCTTCCATAGTAGCGATTTCTACTTCTTTGCCTGCTTCATTACGTTTAAATACTACCATGCTCCCTGCTGCAATGATATAGATTGAATAACCACCTTCGCCTTCGCGTACAACAACGCTTCCTTTAGCGAATACATGTTCCTGCATACGATCTATCAAATGATTTTCTAAGGATGAATCAAGTTCAAATGGTTTTAAGAGCATGCGTTTTTCATAAGTTGGGTCATGTGTGTCTTTATTCCAAAACATACGCCTAGTATCCTTTAAAAATTTGGATTAAATTGTATAAAAATTATGATGCTTGGTGCGCAATGCGCACTCTACATTAGACATTATTCAAAAATCCAATTATCGCATTATAATTGCTGGCCTGAAAGATGGTTTCGAATAATGTCTATTATATAATAATGTCTATTATATTAAACATTATCAAAAATCTCAATTATCGTTTTATATCCACTAGTAACTAGGATTAGGAGAAAGTTTTGAATAATAGACATTATCCGAAACCCCAATTTTTACTTTATCGTTATTAGATTGATAGAGGGTTTCGGATAATGTCTAATGTCTATTTACAAACCTACGGTTCGTGCATTTTTATTTCTTTTAAATCAATTGTTTAATTTTTTAATGAGATATTTTTTTACATAATCAAAGATTACCAAATCAAGTAACTCATTGATTTATTTACAAGGCAATTTGTAATACTCGAAAAAGATGGGCGAACCGTAAGTACAAATATAACAATTAGCTAAATTTTAATCTCAATCTTGTTATTATTATGGCCAAGGCCATGTTTTGCGTCTTGTACTAATTACATAGACATAATGAGCCGTAAACGCCGCCGCACTACCAATTATAGCCGCTGCTACAGGGCTGATTAGAGAAGAATTTGCTTGAGCAACAGCGAGTAAGCCAAGATTAAATGGTGGTGTTTTTATTGGATATGCCAATACATTAAACACAATAATACCAAGAATAGCTCCAGCACTAACATTAAATAATCCTTCACTCATTCTTACTGTATCTGGTGGTTTAGGTTCATATAACTCTGTTGTCTTAGCCTCACAAATAACTATAGACATGCTAAATACTAAAAAAATAGTTACAATCATAAATGGTTTGTACATAAGGATCTGAGCCTGAATAAATTCCCTAAATTAATAGTTACAAACTGAATTTTATTCTTTACAAGAATAACAAATTACAAACTGAGATTGCAATAGTGATTGATTACAAAAAACATTGAAATCAAAATGCAACTCTTTTCTGAAACACTCTCCGAAAATTGACAAGTCTATAAGTTGTGGGAATCTCATAATAGCATGAATCTGTAAATAATATTTTTCAGTATTCATAAAAAATTTTCAGGAAAAATAGTTGATTTTTAAATGGAGCTATGATAAAGTTATAATCAACTTATAATAAGTACATACTCATAAGTCTTTTAAACCCATGAGTCTTTTAACATTTTGTTTCATTAAAAATCAATAAGATACTGGGGATAAAAATGTTAAAATATTTTTGTACTACTACTTAGACATTATTCGAAACCCCAATTATCGCATTATGATTACTAGCCTGAAAGAGGGTTTGGAATAATATCTAATGAAGTATTTTATGGTAACAAATGAAACTTATAATAACATATCTTATAATAACATATTAAGAACTCTAACATCGTTTCTGGTGCCGAGATTCTGCCTCGGTACCTTGTGTGGCGGCTCTGCCGCTTTTTAAATGTCAAAAACATTTTAAAAATATGTGGCGGAGTCACTAAAATAGGTGCCGAGTCAGATACTCGGCACCAGACGCTACGTTCTTGAATTTGTCAAGTTAAAAAAACTGGATAGTCGAGTAACATCTAACTAAATTGTATTGAATTTTTATTTGAAATCACTAATCTTTGGACCACAACCAAAATATTGCCACAGCATCTGGTAAAGACCATTGGCATGGTAGTGCTGTTAAAAGATATTTGGCTGCGAAATCTTAAATTCTGATTGCGTCCTTTTGCAACCCAACAAACAACCTATTATAGTTAACCGCCGTATAATCATATTATTCATGGTATTAATCATTCTATGCGTAAACTATTTAACTTTTTGTTATCCATCATCATACTCGCTGGAGCTTTTGCCTTATTTAAATACCTAAAATCAACTAAGCCTTTGCCTCCTAAAGCCAAAATCACCGAGCGAGTATGGCAAGTAAATGTAGAAACCATAAAGCCACAAGAATTAGCTCCTGGCTTAATTTTATATGGCAAAGTAGAGACACCCAGTTTTTTTAAAGCTGCTGCCCCTATACCTTCCAGAGTATCTCAAGTCTTAGTGCGTGATGGTCAGCGTGTTACCAAGAGACAACGTCTCATAACTTTAGATCCGCAAGATTTTACCCCACCATTACAACAAGCCCAAGCTACGGTGGCGGAACTTGAAGCCCAGATTATGAGTGAAACCATCCGTAATCGCTCAGATAAAGAGGCACTAGAACAAGAAAAACGGTTATTAGCATTGGCTAAAACTAATTTTAATCGTTCCCATACTTTACGCAGAAAACGCTTGACTTCAGCAGCCAATGTAGATCAAGCTGAAGAAGTAGTAGTGCGCCAAGACTTGGCTATTACAGCCCGGCAACGTACTATTAAAGATTATCCTGCCCGCATCGCTGTCTTAAAAGCTAAGTTACACAATGCGAAAGCTCACTTAAGTGAAGCAGTATTAAACGAACAACGAAGCCGTATTCATGCCCCTTATGCTAGCGTTATTTCTAAAGTTTCAGTGACAGCAGGTGATCAAGTAAATGCCAATACCGTATTATTAACCCTATATGCACCAGAAAGTTTAGAAATACGCGCCAAGATTCCAGCAACCTTACAATGGGAAATTCAGCAAGCTCTAGCGATGGGCTTAAATCTTACAGGCTTTGATGAGACTAACGAATTAAAGCTGCGTCTATTGCGTTTAGCAGGAGTTGCAGCTACCACTGGAATTGACGCGCTGTTTCGTATCGAAACTGGCCTAGATAATTTACGCCCCGGGCAATTGGTGCGCTTTACACTACGTCGCCCTACTCAATCTAATGTAATCCCAGTACCCTACTCAGCATTATATGGTGGAAAAGTAATCTATACATTACGCGAAGGTCGTCTGCATCAACATTTAGTAACTATATTAGGACGAGTTGCCAATATTAAATTACAAAATAGATTGTTGGTGCAAGCCAAAGGAATAGTGGCTAAAGATCAACTAGTTATTACCAATTTACCCAATGCTATTCATGGGTTGCGAGTTGAGGCTGTAGAACAACAATGATGACTAATAGTAATACTGGAACTGATTTATTAAGCATCTTTACCCATCACAAGGTAGCTGCTACTTTGCTCATGATAATCATGATACTGATAGGATTATTTGCTTTAGACCGGCTTAATGTGCAATTTTTTCCTAACTTTGAATTAGACATGGTTAGAGTATCGGTAATCTGGACTGGAGCCAGTGCTGAAGATATTGAAGATGGTATCACTAATCCATTAGAGCAGCGTCTTCGCAGTGTCGAAAATCTGCACAAAATACTTTCGACCTCTAGTCAAGGTATATCAACTATCAGTTTAGAGTTTAAAGAAGGCACCAATCCGCTACTAGCCCTGGATCATACACGACGGTTAGTAGATGAACAGAGAACGCTTCCGGCAGATTCCGAAAAACCCCAAATCATGAGTGTTACCCGCTATGAAACTGTGGCTAGATTGCTGATTACTGGTGTAGATGATATTGCTCAATTGCGACCTTGGGTACGCCGTTTTGAAGATGAGCTATTGCAGCATGGTTTAGATAGAGTGGAAATTACTGGTTTACCCGAAGAAGAGATTGCTATCCAAATAGATCCATTAAAAGCTAAACAACTTGGTCTCAGCATGGATCAGATTGGAGATCGGGTAGCCGCTATTAGTCGTGATCAGCCTGCTGGTATCTTGGGGCGGACTGAAAGCTCTCGAGAATTACGAAGTCTAGATCAACGCCGTACGGTCCTAGACTTTGCCAGTATTCCCCTCATAACCGCTGATGGATTACGTCTAACTTTAGGCGATGTTGCAACCATTACTCGTCGCCCGCGTGAAGGTAATTTGCTAATCAGTGTTAATGATACACCAGCTATTGAACTGAGTGTGTTACGTTCTGAAGACGGTAATACTTTAAAATCAGCTAAATTGTTACAAGATTGGCTGGATGCCACCCTGCCAACCCTGCCACCTGGAATAAACGTCAGAGTTTACGATGAAAAATGGCAATTAGTACGAGATCGTATCTATTTATTATTATCCAATGGTGTTGGTGGTTTGGTTTTAGTAGTTATTATTCTATATTTATTTCTAAATGGCCGCGTTGCATTTTGGGTCTCTATGGGAATCCCTACCTCGTTTTTAGGTACCATGTTCGTTTTATGGCTGATTGGTGGTAGCATCAACATGATTAGCCTTTTTGCTTTAATCATGGCCCTAGGTATCATAGTAGATGATGCCATAGTAGTGGGAGAGGATGCCTTTGCCCATTACCAAATGGGTGAATCGGCACCAGGTTCTGCTGAAGGCGGTGCATTGCGGATGCTGGCTCCCGTAATGGCCTCTTCTCTCAGTACAGTTGCGGCATTTTTGCCATTAATGCTTGTAGGTGGACGCATGGGCAAGATACTATTTGAAATCCCTATGGTTATTGTCTGCGTAATGATCGTATCACTCATAGAATGCTTTTTAATATTACCAAATCATCTTAAACATGCCTTTGAACACATGCACAACAAAGCTCCAGGGGCTATGCGAATGCGTTTAGAACAAGGCTTTGATTATTTTCGGGATTATATTTTTAGACCCTTTGCTCGTGGTGCGATAACATTCCGCTGGATAACTATCAGTCTTACCATTGCAGGCTTGATATCTACTATGGGGCTTATGGCAGGAGGGCGCATAGGCTTTAACTTTTTCCCATCTCCAGAAGCCAGCATGCTCCATGCTAATGTATCCTTTGTAGCTGGTACTCCTAGAGCTACTGTAGACAAATTTTTGACGCATTTGAATATCACCTTAAGACAGGCCGAACAATCTTTTAACCAAGGCCAATTAGTATATGCAGCAATAATGCAATCTGGTAGTGGTTCTGGTAAAGAAGGTGGCGGTTCCAAAGGTGACAACATAGGTTCGATCCGTATAGAATTAACACCATCAGATAAGCGTTTGGTACGCAACACCGCCATTATTAAAACTTGGATGCGGCTTATAAAGTTACCAGCCGGAGTGGAAAACTTTTCTATTGCAGGACAAAGAGTAGGCCCTCCTGGGAAAGATGTTACCGTAAGACTTAATGGCCCATCAGCGATTAAGCTAAAAGAGGCTGCAACCGCGTTAGAAGCAAGCCTTAGTACTATAGATGGAGTATTCTCCATCGAAAATGATATGGCTTTTGGGCGGGAACAATTAATCTATGCCCTATCGCCAGCAGGAGAAGCAGAAGGCTTAACTATTGCAGAACTAGGTCGCCAATTACGCGCCGCTTTTGATGGGCGTTTAGTGCAAATCTTCCAGTCAGGTCGTGAAGAATTAGAAGTTCGTGTTACCTTGCCAGAACAGGAACGTGGTAACACAGCTATCTTAGATCATCTCAACATCCGCTTACCATCAGGTGAACAAGTACCTCTAAACACAGTAGCTAAATGGGATTCCAGACGTGGCTTTGAAGTTCTAAGACACGCTGAAGCGCAGCTTGCTGTAGAAGTCATGGCTGATGTAGACGATTCCAGAACTAGTGCTGATGCAGTTATGGCCCGCTTGCAACAATCTGATATGTTACCAAGATTAGCCACAGACTATGGAATCCGTTATTCATTTGAAGGACGTTCTGCTGATCAACGCGAAACTATGGACGACATGCGCAAAGGTCTCATCTTAGGTATTATCCTAATCTATTTAGTATTAGCTTGGGTATTTAGCTCTTACGGATGGCCCTTAGTGGTGATGGCAACTATCCCATTTGGTCTGGTAGGTGCCTTGTTAGGCCATTGGATCATGGGCATCAAGCTTACTATATTATCTATCTTTGGGCTATTTGGTCTTTCTGGCATAGCCGTTAATGATTCTATAGTTCTTGTAAGTTTCTATCAAAGTCTTAAAGACTCAGGAATGTCAATCCGCGAAGCTTTAGAGGAAGCTACCTGTCAACGCCTACGTGCGGTACTCTTAACCTCTTTGACTACTATAGGTGGCTTAGCTCCATTGCTAATGGAAACATCTCTCCAAGCTCAATTTTTAATTCCAATGGCGACTTCTATGGCCTTTGGACTTGCTGTCACCACCTTTTTAGTGCTCCTTTTTGTTCCATCACTCTTATCTATCTATGAGGACATAGCCCAATGGTTTTGCAACCTACGTCAAGCAAAACCTATAGAATCTGACCCTAATATACTACTTCTTGAACATACCATTGAATCAAGTTAATTTAGCGTATCTCGCGCACGACTCGAAAGCCTACTGATGTGTAACGAGCTTGTGTTTTTAGAGTTTTATAAGCACTACTATAAAGACTATTTCGAGACATATTATAAGCACCACCCATTGCTATATGGCGCGTACATCTAGTCTTATGGTTAGCACAATCATGTACCCACTCCATAACATTGCCACCCATATCATAAAGACCATACGGATTAGCTACCATGCTACCTACTGGAGCTGGTTGTTGAGCATCCCAACGAGTACCACAATTGGCACAGACTTCTTGTTTTGGTATAAAATCATTACCCCACCAAAAGCGAGTTTGGCTGCCACCTGTAATAGCATATTGCCATTCAACTGCTGTGGGTAAACGATATTTTTTATTGGTCTGTTTAGATAGCCAGCGCGTATAAGCCTGAGCATCATTCCATGTAATATTAATTACAGGATTTTGGCCACGTCCAAAGCCTTGATCCTTAGGCATGGGACGGCCAGTTGCTTGTGCAAAAGCATCATATTGTTCAAAGGTTACCTCGTATCGTCCCAACAAAAAACTAGAGATATAGATTTTCTGAGCCGATGTTACATTATCTGTAAAGGTACCACTAGGAATTGTTACAAGTTCTGGACCAAAACGATTATTGGATAAAATATCTTGTTGTATTGCTTTTGGATCGGTCTTAGTAGATACTATTGCAGTATCTATATTAATAGATTTTGGTTGATTTATTATAGGTGCAACTTGTAATTTAAAAACACGTATAATAGCAAGGGTTAATATACCACCTAATATTAGCCCTAAGACAAATAGTATAAAATGAGATATAGTGATAGAAGTTGTAGCTGTTTTAAAGTTATTGGCTGCAAATGTAAAAGCGTTAGGATCCTTATCGATATCGCGTGCCTTTATACTACGGCTTTTAATAAAAGATTGCTGTTGTTTGGCTTCTAAATCCTTAATATGAGACTGTAACTTTTTAATACGATCTGCTTGAGACAAAGTTTCAGCGTCAGCTTGGAGTAACTTTTTTGATACAGCCTCCAAGCGTTGCGTTAAATTTTCTTGTTCTACTACTAAATTTAAGGCATCCTTGCGTTTTGCAGCTAATGCTGATTGTGATTGAGTTAATTCAGCTTGGAGTTCTTTATTCTCTAAAAAATGTTTAGGATCAAGTATGGTGCGTAGTTGATCTATAGCTTGATTAAAACGGCTATCTATTTCTTCTAGGCCAATATCCATTTCACAACTAGCCGGTGCGGTATTATAAGGCTCCATCGCGCCACGTATCATCCCTTCAATTCTAGCCAAAAATAGTCTTGGCATAGGTTCAAGTATAGCAAGCTTATCAGCTTGTATACGTGCCATTTCTAAAAGACGATCATGTTCTTGAGCGTTTTGTTTTAATTCTTTACGAGCTGCTTGTAACCGTTCTTCCAATACTCTAGAACCGCGCCGTTTTACTGTCTTATCCGGTGACATTGAATCTTCTGAGATTTGCGCCAAATCTGGATAATCTGAACATATAGATGTTAATGGTGTATTTATTGGATCTGGAAATAAGTCATCGTCTGCTGCCACAGTAGTACGCTCATATAAGTAATTATCTATCTGTCTTATTGCCATCATTGTCGTATCCTCTCCTTAAAATCCGTTTTTACTTCACTCAATATTATTTATGTAATGGATATGAGAAATGCTTAAATCAAATTTTTATTTAAACAAATTTATCTATTATGTAAGTTAGTTTTAGTGCTTTTAGGATTTTGATACTGTGACAATCAACGCATTCAACAGGGTACATAAGAAACTCATCAATATTTTGTGAAGTAAGTTACAAGGTTACATGATGTAACTCAAAGTTTGCAACTATTTATGAATTAATGATCAAATTTTCTGATTCTATCGCTTTCTGTGAGTAATAATATCCTACGTATAATTAGCTTTATAAATATTGATAGTATACACTTATCATACTCTTCTTGGCCATAAGTTACTTTTGTTCATAATTTTATATAGCATTATCAAATACATATATACCCACAGAAAGCGGTAGAATCAGCAGTTACCCATTGGTGTAACTTAGAATAACCTGTATCTGCTATGGCATCCTTCATTTCCAGCCAAGTAGGGTGCGCATTGCGCACCATAAATTAACGTTTTAAGGGTAAAAGGTGCGCAGTGCGCACCCTACCTGACTGTTGGGCAAACGTAGCGAAGTTTCATTTCACTGTTTCGACGGGGTAGTGTTACAAGCTGACGAGAATGCTGCGCGAAACGTTTTAGCAAGACTTCACGATCAGGAGATAGATCGTTGGATGCCTTTTCAAAAGGTAAAATCCATCTTGCTAGAACGGACTGAGCGACTACGGTTGGGACTGCTCAACCAGGACTCTAGTTGCAATTTATCAAAATTATCAACAGAGAGCGAATTACCTAAAAATGTCCA